>NZ_CP111041.1:0-300000 GCF_026248685.1 Haladaptatus caseinilyticus
TTAGGGGCGACGGTGCTGTTCGATTAGTTTGTCGAATAACCACGTCTCTCGAAAACCTCCAAGTGTGCTTGTCTATTGCCTTGGAACGTTTCTGCGATCAGCCTCCTGGCAACGGGGGGACTTTGAAGGGTTTGGCTTCTCCCTTTTCTCATTGTCTGACGTACCTTTTTGTATGTTGTATATGTATACGGCAAATGCATATGGTCACTGTATCGAGTAACCGGATACTGCGCGCTGCAACCTACGTAGAGAAAGGCGGAGTTGGAAAAACAACGACGTCTGCACACGTAGCTGTTGCAGCTGCACGGGAGCACGACCTCGATGTGCTCCTTATCGACTTGGCCGGGAAACAAAACGATTTGTCGACCCACTTTGGGATGAACGACGAGGTCGAAGATATCGATGCTCCAATCTCTGCCATTTTCGGCGAAGATTGGGAATTCATTCGAGAGAACATACCGGACGTCGTAGATCGTATGGTGTACGATACTGGGGAGGGCATCGATCTCATCCCCGCGGATCCGGGACTCGGCGGTGCGGATAACAACCTTGCTAATGTTCCCGTAGAGGAACGGTTTTCAAAGCTAAATGAGTTCATTACTCAAGATTTGAGCGATCGGTACGACTTCGTGTTGCTCGATCTACCGGGTAAAGAGGACAACATCGCTTTGAACGGTCTGTTCGCCGCTCGGAACGTCATTGCGCCGCTCAAACCCGGCGCGTTCGAGCGTAATCAGTTAGATAATCTTCGTGACGATCTCGTTGACCTCCGCGAAGAGCACCCGATCGATCCGCAACTCGTCATGGTCATTCCGACGATGGTGAAGAGTTCGACGAACTTGTCAAAGGAGTTCGTCGACGAACTCAAAGAGGCGTATCCAAATCAGGCGGCTCCAGTCCCCGTTCCGAATTCTCAGGACATTTCGAAAAAACAAAACAAAGGCTGCACACTCTTCGCAGTCCCTGAAGATGAGCTGTACAACACGGGTCAGCGTGTACTAAATGCGTATCGAGAGAACACCACCGAACTCCTCAACCGACTTACAGAGACCAATGAGCCAAGACAAAGCAGAGAAGCTCCTCCAGAGCAGTAAGAACCAGAAGCGTTCAACGTCCGAACCGTCACCGAGTGACGAGGCAGTCGAACTCACGCAAACAATCCAGGAAGCCTACGAAGCAATTGACGACGGTGATGCCAGTTCGAACATCACTGTTCGAGATACGAATCTCGCAGCACTGTTTCACGGACTCGAGGAATCCGGTGACCTTGCAAACGTTGCGGCTGCCGCTCGCACGGAGTTAGACCGTGAAGACGACCCTACTGTGAATCGAAGCCAGACTATCGGGGATCTCATTCGAGTCGGATTGCAAGCGGTGGCTCCTGAGACGGTTGACCAAGCGATGGCGGCGAAAAAAGAGTATCTCTTGTCCAGGGA
This sequence comes from Haladaptatus caseinilyticus, assembly GCF_026248685.1. NCBI lineage: Archaea > Methanobacteriati > Methanobacteriota > Halobacteria > Halobacteriales > Haladaptataceae > Haladaptatus > Haladaptatus caseinilyticus. The sequence goes on from NZ_CP111041.1 coordinate 1,437, forward strand.
AAACGAATTCTGACTTCGTAATCTGATTCCCCTTCCCGATTGTACATTCTGCATCTATCTCCTGAATATGTATGCTGAATACGTATACGTGGTATGTCTGCTAGTTGCTGATGCTGGCTCACGAGCCGCGTTCAAAGGGTGTCTCGTTTGACCCCGATTTTACCGGTCTAATACTGCATCCGTATCTGGTATCTCTATGTTGTATACGTATCTAGTATCCATATGCTGACTCTATGTTGGATACCCTCCTCTGATTTCAGAATACACTATCGCGTCTCCCCGGATGCAGATTCGAATCCTGAATACTTCTTCTATATCGAAATTCTGCTTATGAATATTGAATACGCATACTGCATATGTTTCTTGTATCTGAATACTCACTCAAAAGACGCGGGAGTTGGCCATCACTGCCGCCCTCCCGATGCTCACTACCCGCCGTCGCAACTCCGCATTTCGTGAGTGGCTGAGTGACATAAAAATACGTGAGGCGGTTATTCGAGACAGCGCATAGATACCGAGTTACCAAGTCTGCCTATGTATTTGGACTATTTTTGATCGTATTGTAGCGGCGGTCGAAGATCTCGGAGAATCTAGTTATTGTCGTATGGGGAATTCGATGGTATATACCTCATGCCGCTATATGGACTTCTTGGACCGGTGGTTAGGTGCGTCACAGCTCTTCCAGGGAGCAGGTGAGGGTGACTGTCGACCTGCGACTGGACAATTCGGAAACCGATGTCATCGCTACTGCGCTACCCCGTTGCGGTGGTACGATGGCCGAGGGACTCCCTCCCCCTCAGCTGTCCATCACTCGTTCCGCCGCTCTCGATAATCCGGGAGCATGTCGTCCTGCATTACCGCAGTTCGACCACCGTCCGCGAGGATGTTCGCGCCGGTGACGAACGCCGCGTCATCGCTCGCCAGAAACGCGACGACACCCGCGATATCCGCGGGCCTGCCGAGACGACCCACCGGATGAATGGCTTCCAACTCGCGACGGCGCTCCGAAGACATCTCGTCGGTGGTTCTCTCGATGGCGACCCAGCCGGGGTTAACCGTATTGACGCGAACCTGCGGTCCGAAGTCGAGCGCCATCCCGCGGGTCATTCCGTTGATTCCCGCCTTTACCGCATTGTACGGGAAGATGTCCGGCGTGGTTTGAAACGCGTGATTCGAGGAAATGTTGACGATGGCTCCACGGTCCATGTGCGGGAGCGCGTGTTTCGCACAGAGCCAGTACGACCGAAAGTCGGTTTCGAGGACGAACGACCAGTCGTCGAGGGATGCATCGGCCGCGCTCGTTTCGGTTTCCACGCCAGCGTTGTTGACGAGGACGTCGACGCCGCCGAACGTCTCGTCTGTCACTTCGAACAGGGCGGCGATATCATCGGGATCACGCATGTCCGCACGGACGAACTCGGCGACGCCGCCGTCCTCACGAATGTCGGCGACAGTTCCCTCGCCGGCGGCACGAGTCCGTCCCGTGACGACGACGTTCGCCCCTTCCGCAGCGAATCGCCGTGCCACACCTTCGCCGATGCCGCGTGTCGAACCGGTGATGACCACGGTCTGGCCGTCGAACCGGCCGGAAATTGGTTGTCCGGTCATTATTACCACTCCGCGACGGAACCGTCGTCTCGATGCCAGACCGGGTTGTGCCAGTCGACTTCGTGTTCGGCCCGCTCGTGAACCGTCTTCTCGTCGATACTGATCCCAAGACCGGGCGCTGTGGGGAGGTCGATGTACCCTTCATGATAGTCGAACACGTCGGGGTCGGCGAGATAATCTAGCACGTCGCTGGTCTCGTTGTAGTGGATATCGAGACTCTGTTCCTGAATAAGCGTGTTCGGTGAACAAGCGTCGACCTGCACGCAGGAAGCGAGCGCGATCGGACCGAGCGGGCAGTGTGGTGCGACCGCTACGTCGTACGCCTCGGCCATCGCCGCGATCTTCTTCACCTCGGTGATGCCGCCCGCGTGGCTCAAGTCGGGTTGGATGATGTCCACGGTGCCGTCCTCGAACACCTCTTTGAAATCCCACCGAGAGTACATCCGCTCGCCCGTCGCGATGGGAGTCGTCGTGTGTTGTGCTATCTCGCCGAGTGCGTCGTTGTGTTCGGGTAAAACCGGCTCTTCGATGAAGAATGGGTCGTATGGCTCGAGCGCTTCGACCAACCGTTTGGCCATCGGCTTCGGGACGCGGCCGTGGAAATCGACCCCGATGTCGACGTCGCTTCCCACGGCGTCGCGAACCTGTGCGAGTCGTTCGACTGCGTCGTCGACCGCCGTCGGCGTGTCGACCAGTCGCATTTCGGACGTCGCGTTCATCTTCAGTGCGGTGAATCCGGCATCGACTTTCTCCGCCGCAGCTTGGCCGACGTCGGCCGGCCGGTCGCCGCCGATCCACTGGTAGACGCGGATACGGTTGCGCGCCCGTCCACCGAGCAGTTCGTACACCGGTGCGTCGTACTGCTTTCCCTTGATGTCCCAGAGCGCTTGATCGATACCGGCGATGGCACTCATGAGTATCGGCCCGCCACGGTAGAAACCGCCGCGGTACATCGTCTGCCAGTGGTTCTCGATGGGCAACGGGTCTTCGCCCAGTAGATAGTTATCCATCAGTTCCTCGACGGCGGCGCGAACCGTTTTCGCGCGCCCTTCGACGACCGGTTCGCCCCAGCCGACGATACCGTTGCTCGTGGTGACTTTCAAAAAGAGCCACCGCGGTGGTACTTCGAACAGCTCGTAATCGACTATTCTCATTCGTTTGTAACCTTCTCGATGACGTTACTCATAAGTATCGTTGCCGTCGGATGGTTTCCATACGTCTCCGTGACCCTGAACGTGCACGCCGTGATGGTTCCCGCACCGAACTGACGGGTCAAAAGCGGACTTCCCTCGTTGACGAGCCAACCCTCAATGTAGCCGACGTGAACGTCGTCGGATTCCTCGATACCTGTCACGACCGCGTACGGATAGAGGTCGTCAAACGCCCAGCCCAGTCGCCGATCAGTGACGATGTCACCCACTAGCTCGGAGTCGCTGTAAAACAACGAGGAGACGAGGTTCCAGCTCTCGGTGACGGGGAGTTCGCGGAACTCGAAGGGACTTTCGTCGGCCATTGTACCGTCCGAACCGGGGACGAGAAGAACGTTCCCTCCATCCTCGGCAAACGCGCGGACGGAATCGTTCACTTCCGTGACGATGGCGACGTCGATGTCCTCGTTCAGTTCGTGCTGCGTGGCGATACCGTTGTCCGCCGCCGCCACGTTGGGGCTTATCGCACCACGAACGAGCGCCGTTACGCCGTCGTTCGCGGCCGATGTCCTATCGAGAACCCAAAGTCGTTCCGTCGTCGTGACCGTCTCGATCGACGTTTTGAGGGTCGCGGTCACCTCGTCCGTGAAGTCACTCATGCCGAACGTGCTGACGGTGAAAGCGTCAGTAATACGTTCGATGCTTGCACTATCGACGCTGGCAGTCATCGTTCCGGCAGCGTTGAACGCCTCCCACGAGATGTCAGCTTCGATAGGGTCGGCGGTATCGTTGACGACGACCACGTCGATCGGTATCTCGTCGCCGCTCCATGCGGTTCTGGAATGGGGTTCGAGCCGGAGCATTATCGGGCCGTTCACCGATGCGAATTCGTCGCAGAATGCTTTCTCCTCGCGGTAGTAGTCGAGGAGTCCGTTGAACTCCCATTCGATGTCCGAGAACTCGGTGATGACGTAGCCGCCGATATCCTCTCGGGTGCGCATCTGTCCGATAACGTCCGCTATCGAGACGAACTCGCGTTCCTGCCAAACGGCCGCGAGGTCTTCGTAGCCGTCGAACACGGACGAGAGAAACGAATTCTCGAACCGACTGTCTATGCCAGCCGGCCGCTTGATTGGGTCGTCGAAGAAGTCGTGGTCGAACCACGACGGTTCGCTGCCGTATCGGTCGCGAAACGCGTCCACGTCGAAGAGACCCCACGTACCGAACTCCGAGATGACGATGGGTGACTCATCGGGGTCGGTCTCAGTGGCGCCGTAGTTGTCCGCGGGATGCGCGATGATGTGGTCGAGGTCGTCACCCCACGCGTCGGTGCGATCCGGACTGACGAAGTAGCGGTGGTAGTCATTGATGTCCGTGGCGACGTGCGCCCACCCCGAGTTGTCACAAATAGGCCGCGTTGAGTCCCACTCGCGGACGGTCTCGTACAGTTCGGCTAGGTACTGCTGTTTTTCCTCGTCGGTCCATAGCGATTCTTCGCCTTCTTCGTAGTGACCGCCGATACCCCACTCTTCGTTGTAGAGGCTCCACGCCACGACGCTCGGGGAATTGTAGTCGCGTTCGATGAGTGCCCGTATTTGGTCACGAACCTCGCGCTTCGAGCGCTCGGTGTACACCGAGGGGTTCGCCGGTTCCTCCCAGACGAGGATACCGAGTCGGTCGGCCGCCTCGACGAAGTCGGGATGTGCGGGCTTGATGTGTTTTCGAAGCATGTTGAACCCGAGATCCTTCGCAATTCGAATCTCGCGCTCGAAGAGCCCCTCCTCGAAGGGGCGATACAGCGTTTCGGGGTAGTATCCCTGATCGAGCGCGCCGCGGAGCCGCAGCGGTTCGCCGTTGAGAAGGAACCGGTCATCGGTCACCTCGAAGCTTCGCATGCCGAAGTAGTCCTCGTAGCGATCGACGATTTCACCGTCCGCGCAGAGATATATCGTGAGGTCGTAGCAATGTGGTGATTCGGGTGTCCAGTAGCGTGGATTCTCGATATCGAGTTCGACCGTCGGGTCGCTATCACCGAGTTCGGTCGCTGTTTCCGCGACTGTTTCGCCGTCGGATGTGGCGGCAACCGCTGCCGACAGGTCGCGCGACTCGTCGGCCGTCTCGACCGTTAGTTCGACTTCCGCGGTGTCGGTGTCGAGATGTGGTGTGACGCGCGCGCTCGTCGTCCGCGTTTTCGGTCGAGTACGAATCTCCACGTCTCCCCACATACCGCTCACTCGCGTATACCACGGTTTTCCTTGCTTTCCGTGGGGGATCTCCTCGATGTCGTCGGGGTCGAAGACCCGAACGACAACCCAGTTTTCGCCCGCGTGCGATTCGTCCGTTATATCGAACTCGAACGGGAGATACCCGTCACGGTGGCTCCCGATTTCCTCGCCGTTCACCCAGACGGTCGCCTCGTAATCGACGGCCGCGAAGGAGAGCGCGGTTCGTTCGTCCGCGTCGGTCTCCGGTATCTCGATTCGGCGGCGATACCACGCGACCCCCGTGTAATCGAGATACGCTTCGCGCTCCTGCCACGCGTGGGGAACCTCGACCGTCGTCCGCTCCGGCCAATCGGCGTCGGAGACAAACCAGTCGTCGTCGAGACCGTTGTCGTCCGGGTCGAGTGCGAACTCCCACGCGCCGTTCAGCGACCGTTTGGTTCGATACGTTTCTTCGATAGATTGCGTTCGTAAGTATTGTCGTTCGTTCATACACTGTGTTTATATTTCGGTCGAAAAGCCATTCGAATTACGGAGTCGGTCGGTCGCTTCGTGGTCGGCCCTGCCGTCTTCCCGTTCGGCGTCGAAGACGAACTGGTGCAACGAGAAAGCGACTGCGGGGAACAATAGGGCAAAGCCGACGGTCAGCGCGGCCGTCGCGACGAAGACTACGAACGTCAGCAGTCCCGTCGTGAGAACGAGCGTCGGGTGCCCCGTGACCTGCGTGCGGCCAAAGTGGAGTGCCGCGGATACCGACGCGCCGTCGGAGAGCGACACGAACGCTGGGACGAGTACGAGTACCGCGTACAGGGCTGCGTAGGCACAGACGACCGAGAGCACCGTTGCGGTCGTCCCCGAATCGAGAGCGGCGGTTGCGTACAACCCCGCTCCTAGGGCGGGGAGTATCGGAAGCGCGCTCAGCAAGGTCGCGTGAATGCCATTCGTCCGTACCCGTTCGACGACGACACCACGGTCGATACACTCGAACTGGCGGAGCGACCGAATCGCTGTGTACGCGCCGAGTGTCGCGGGGCCAACGGTGACGAGCGGTATCGAAGCGACGAACCATACGATGCTTATCCCGACGAGCGCGGTGAGATGACGGTAGACGAATCGCCCGGTCTTGGTGAGGGCCGTCCGAAGTCGTTCGTCGTCGGCGTTATCGGGGTTCTCGCACATCATCCCTTCGTCCCCTGGATCTGGATGGCGTTGATCAGGTAATCCTGTAGCAACAGGAAGACGACGAATAGGGGCAGTGACGCGATGAGCGTCGCCGCCATCATCAACCCCGGCTGGAACACCTGACTGCTCGACAGCGTCACCAATCCGATGGGGAGCGTGTACGACCCCTCCGACTGGAGGACGATGAGCGGCCAGAGGAACTGATTCCAACTGCTAACGAAGGTGAACAGCGCCAGCGCCGTCAGCGGTGATTTCATCATCGGCAACATCAGCCGCGAGTATATCCGGAACGTCGAAAAGCCGTCGAGGCGTGCTGCCTCCTCTAGTTCGTCAGGGAAATCCCGGAAGAACTGCACGAGCAGAAAGACGCCGAGCGGCCCCGCGGTCAGCGGGAGGATGACACCCGCGTAGCTACTGATGAGGCCGAGATCGGACACGAGCGTGTACAGCGGGACGATGTTCACGTACGCGGGTACCATGAAACTGGCGATGATGACGCTCAACACGAACTTCCGGCCGGGCCAGTCGAGGCGCGTCAGCGAAAACGCGATAAGCGAATCGAAGAGCAGCACCACGAGCGTCGTAATTCCGGCGATGAGGAGCGTATTCAGCGTCCACTGGAGGATGAGCGACTCCGAGAGGACGTACTGATACCACTGGAGCGTCGGTTCCGACGGAATCCAGTGTGGAACCCGCGAAAACATCTCCGAGCGTGGTTTGAGCGAAAGCGAGATCATCCACGCGTACGGGACGAGGAACAACGCTGCCACTCCGTACAGGGCGGCGTACAACCCGACCGTTCGAATGGACGTATCCTCGATTCGGCTCCGTAGCGCGTCGGTCGCTTGCGTGCTCATGCGGAATCACCCGCCAGTTTGTAGTTCACCATCGAGACGGCGATGAGCACCACGAAGAGGAAGTATCCCACCGCGGCCGCGTAGCCGAACTCGTGCTGGTTGAACGCCGCTTTGTACAGATACATCACGAGGGTGTCCGTCGCGTTGCCCGGCCCGCCGCCGGTCATGATAAACACCTGACCGAATATCTGAAACGAGGCGATGAACTGGACGACGGTGACGAACACTAGCGCCGGCTTCATCTGTGGCAACGTGATGTCCCGAAACGCTCGCCATCCGTAGGCACCATCGAGTCGCGCAGCCTCGTACAGTCGCTCGGGAATCCCCTGCCGTGCCGACAGAAGGATGACGAAGTTGAACCCGAGGGTCCACCAGATGGTCGCCAGCGCGACGGCGGGCATCCCGAACGTCGCCGAGTTCAACCAGTTCGGCGGTTCGATACCTATCTGCATGATGTAGTAGTTGAACACGCCGTAACTGGGTGCGTACAGTTCGATCCAGATGAGCGCGACGACGGCGACCGTCAGCACGTACGGACTGAAAAACACCATCCGAAGGAATCGACGGCCTTTCAGCTGTCGGTTGACGCCGAGCGCGAGCGCCAGTCCGAGCATAACGAGTGGCGGGACGGTGAGTACGACGAAGTATACGGTATTCCAGAGCGCGTTCCAGAACATCGGGTCGTTTATCATTCGGACATAGTTCTCGAGGAAGACGAACTCCGACTGCGAGGGATAAATCGCGTTCCAGTCGTGTAAACTCATGTACAGTCCCTTTAGCAGGGGGTACAGGAGGAAGACCGAAAACACCAGCAGGTAGGGGAGCGAGAACAGGATTCCTTCGAGCGTCTCCTGATTCCGTATCTCGGTGTTGTTCTCCCTCGCCGCCCGGAGGCGGCGAACGAGACGGGTTGGGACGGACATCGTTCACTTTTTCTTCAGCGCTTTGTTGACACCCTGTGCGGCCTGTTCAATGCCCTTCTTAGGCGAAACCTGTTGGCTGTATATCTGGGCGAGGTTGTCCGAGATACGCTCCTGATACGTATCCACCGTCGATGTCCGCGGAACATACGCGAGGGCATCGTTGTTGGCCATCTCGGAGAACGTCGAGAGCGTCTTGTCCCACACGTTCGACTGTCGGAGTGTCTTGGACTCGAGAATGGACTTGCTCGCTGGGAGATGCCCTGCCTCGGTTCCCCAGACGTTCGTTTCCTGCGTAAGCCAACGTGCGGCCTCCGCGGCCGCCTTCTGTTTCGCGTCGCTACGCTTCGGATTCATCGGAATCGCGAGCGTGTGGCTGTCGGCCCAAGTGTACTGCTGTTTTCCGCCGGGATAGACGAACGGCTTGAACATACCGAACTCGAAGTCTTGATCCGCGGCGGGTCCGTAGAACCACGTCCCGTTTGCGATGATGGCGAGGTCACCCGCGTAGAACGCCTTTTCCCAACGATTATCGGACATCTGGGGTTTGTCCCAGTTCCACTTTCCAGTCATGTTCGAGAAGTACTCCGCGACGGCGACGCCTTGCTCGTTGTTGAACGCGGCCTGCGTCTTGTCGTCGTTGAGCAGCTGGCCACCCGACTGGCGAAGGAACGCGAGGTAAACGCGGAGGAGTTCCCCGGGACCGTACGGCGTCGGGCTGAACGCCAACTTGTCGGTCTCACTGGCGATGGTGTTACAGGCCTCGGTGAAGGCTTTCGGCGACGTCGGCGGTTTTTCGGGGTCGAGACCCGCTTCCTCGAAGATCGATTTGTTGTAGTAGAATCCGACGGGGTGTGTGTCGAGCGGAAGCGACAGTCGGTCACCGCCCAACTCTACCTGTTTCCAGATGGAGTTCACGTAGCCGGTGGCGGTCTCGTCGCTGACGATGTCTCCCAACGGCTGAAGTACGTCCCGATAGACTGCCAGTTGCGATGCGTGGACGACCGCCAAATCCGGCGCGTTTCCGCCGGTAAGCGCGGTGTATAGCTTGTCGTAGTATTGGTCCCAGGGCAGTCGTTGGCGCTTGATGGTGATCTTGTCGTGGCTCTCGTTGAACTTGTTGACCATCTTTTCCATCGCCTTTCCGTCGCCGCCGCCGAACAGGGTCCAGTACTTGATGGTTTGTTTACCGTTGCCGCCACCGCCACTACCGCCGATTCCACCGAATCCACTACAACCTGCTAATCCGGAGATTCCGGCTGCCCCGGCCGCGGTTACGAAGCTTCGCCTATCGATACGGGAAGTCCCGTTGGTATTGTCTAGCATCCCATACCTACAGAAATAAGCCGACTATATAAATATTCCTAATGATTCATGGGACAGAATATGCGCATAACAGTGCCGATACAAACCATCGCTGCAGTCCTTTTCTTCGCACTACGAGAAAGATGATTTTTAGTTGATGAATCCATAATGAGTACTGGTTATTATAATATCAGTAGAAAAATAACACATACTTTTATATGCAACGGTCATCACGTGACATACACTCACATGAGTACCGTTAGCTTCAACGACGTGCGGAAAGAGTACAACGGCTCTATCGTGGCCATCGACGGAATCAGTCTGGATATCGAGGATGGGGAGTTCGTTTCCATCGTTGGCCCCTCGGGGTCGGGAAAATCAACGCTGCTTCGGATGCTCGCCGGATTGGAGGACATCTCCGACGGAGAAATCTCCATTCAGGAGCGGGTGGTAAACGACGTTCCACCGCAGAATCGCGGGATTGCGATGGTGTTTCAGAATTACGCACTGTACCCGCACATGAGCGTTCGCAAGAACATGTCCTACGGGTTGAAACTCACGAGCGACCTCTCCGACGACGAAATCGACCGCCGTGTCGAATCGGCTGCCGAAATGATGGGAATCGAGGAACTCCTCGACAAACGACCCGGGAACCTTTCCGGTGGACAACAACAGCGCGTTGCAACCGGTCGCGCCATCGTCCGCGACCCGGAGGCGTTCTTGATGGACGAACCGTTATCGAACCTCGACGCGAAACTGAAAGTCCACATGCGAACGGAGCTGCAGCGGATTCAGGAGGAACTGAACACGACGACGATATACGTCACACATGACCAAGAGGAGGCCATGACGATGTCCGACCGTATCGTCGTTCTCGCGAACGGAAACTTGCAGCAGGTTGGAACGCCGGACGAGGTGTACCACCAACCAGTAAACCGATTTGTGGCCGACTTTATTGGAAGCCCTTCGATGAATTTCTTCGATGTCGAACTCCGCGACGGACGGCTGGTCGGCTCCGAGTTCGAATATCCGCTCTCGGATACCTTCGTCCGAAATCTCGACGCCGCCGACGGCGATACGTTGGCACTCGGGGTTCGCCCCGAGTACATCACCCTCGACGAACGGGGTACCGATAACGGCAATAGCATCCGTGCAACGGTCGATGTGGTCGAACCGGTCGGGAGCGACAACTACGTGTATCTCCACATCGGCGAAGCCGAGTGCATTCTCCGCACTCCGAGCGGGGTTCGCCCCTCCGCGGGTTCCTCAGTGAACGTCTCTTTCGAGGAATCCAGTCTTCATCTATTCGACGAAAAAACCGGAAAGAGCGCCTTCGAGCGTCGAGCCGAGTACCTCCCGACTTCCAACTAAAGGCTGCCTTCGCATTCTCCGTTCCTTCCTATTTTCGACCCTGCCCGATACTCTTCGACATCGTCCTGTCGGTTTCCCAGACGGAAACGCCCACATAAACGCTATCCGTACGTGTCGCAAAGGCGTATGGAGCTATCACGAACACCGCACGTAGCACGCGGCAGTCTCGCTATACAATGCGTCGAGCGCTGGGTACGTCTCTCGCAACGATTCTACCACCCAAACCGTGTTTCCAAATGGGAAAACCTATGTGGTCCCTGCAACAGTAGAAAGTCATGGATACACAGGATGAGTATCCCGTTCGAACGACGGCGAAAGCGTTCCGGGTGATCGAAGGATTGGCGGAGCTTCGTTCCGCGGGAGTCACCGAACTCGCGGCTCATTTGAACCTCTCGAAGAGTTCCGTTTACAAACATCTCGACACGCTTCGACGCCTCGACTACGTCACCAAATCTGACGACACGTACCGGCTTGGTTTCCGATTTTTCGAATTGGGAAACGGGTTGCGGGAACGAAACGAACTCTACGAAATCGCGAAGTCGTACATGTACAACCTCGCCAAGACGACCGGTGAGACGGTATCGCTGGCGATCGAAGAGTCGGACAATGTCGTTTACATCTACTCCATCCGCGCCGGGTCACCCGAGGACGGTAAGCAGGGTACTCGTGCTCCGCTCGCCGCGGACGTTGCGGGAAAAGCCATCCTCGCTTACAAGCCAGCGGCCGAGCGGGAGGCGCTCGCGAGGAGCGCCGAGTGGATGGACGAGGCGCTTCTCGCCGAGCTTCGTACGATCCGCGATCACCGTTTCGTCATCGAACGAAGCACCGCCGATGAGGGGCAAAACTGTGTCGCGGTACCCATTCGAGATACGCGAGATTACCCGCTCGGGGCACTCACCGTTTGTGGTTCTACGGCGAGCCTCTCAGGGAAACGGCTTGAAGAGGATATTACCGGACTCGTCGTGAGCGCGGCGAAGAGCATCGAGGTGGCGTTGAGTTCCTGATGCTGCTCCGACCAGTTTCCCAGACGGAAACGACGCGAAATTCCCTCCCGAGCGACTCGCACATGTTGCCTACCGATACGCGTTGATGCCGATGGGTGGGTCCGTCTCGGCATGGAATTTCAATCCACCAGAAGTATTGACATCGATAGGAGCAACTCCGATTTGTCCCACACGATCCAGCACGGCGCTTTTGGTGAGAGTTCGACTACACGTTCAACGGGTGTAGAACAGAACTCGAACCATCCATTACAGATGTAGTTATGTAATCTCACGCTCTCTATGGGGGCGTCCTCTGTCTAAGCGACGTTTACTACTCGTATTAATCTACGATCTGACCACTCTCCGTTCTGTATGATAGAACACGTTCTCGGGTAGCAACGAAAAATCGGTATTCGCTCGATACGGGAGACAGAGGAAAGAGGCGATATTCGACGCCAGACCGAGTGAAACATCGCTTCGTACGATTGTCGGAAAAGTACGTTTCGCCGATTAGAGGGTCAAAGGCCCCTCACTGTACTATTCGGTGCTCCACGAATACTAGACGTCGTGAATTCCCACGACGAATACGCCGATAGTTCTCTATACGAAAACGTGACCCACGTTGGTAGGAGTACTAATCGGAAAGGAGCACCCGTTGCTTCCAGTTCGTCGTTCGGAACGATGGCGAGAATAGTGTCTCATCGAGCCTTTGCGTCACCAGACAGGCACGACGCCTCGAAAACTATCCTTCCGAATAACCCTCGATCACGGACACGTCGGTTGAGACGGGTGTACCGTGTTTTCCTTTCTCCGTTCTCTAAAATAGAATCCTGCCCAAAATTTGGCGTCGGATGTTCATGACGACGCCGAGAGTGCTGTCTCGCTATGCGCCCGATCAGTAACTGTCGTAGACTGTCTTCTCTATCGTATAGAAGTCCAGCCCCGAATCACCTTGCTCGCGCCACGTTTCACTGGAAGAGCGCTTGAAACCGCCGAACGGGACGTGAAGCTCGAGACCGGTCGTCTTGTCGTTGACCTTCACGACGCCGGCTTCCACCTCGTCGATGAAGCGATTAGCTTCCGTATGATCATCGGTGACGATGCTCGCTGAGAGGCCATATGGGACGTCGTTCGCCACCGCGACACCCTCCTCGAAGTCGCTCACTTTGATGACCGCAATAACTGGGCCGAAGACCTCCTCCTGGGCGATACGCATGTCGGAGTCGACATCGGTGAACACGGTCGGTTCCACGAAGTAGCCCGACTCGACTTCCGAACCATCGGGGACGCCTCCACCTGCCGCGAGCGTTGCACCCTCTTCTTCGGCGATCTCGATGTAGTCGAGCGTCGATTCGAGTTCGTCAGCACTGACCTGTGGTCCCATTTCGTGTTCCGACCCGGGACCGATGTCGATAGATTCTGCCCGGTCGACGAGTTCCGCGACGAACTCATCGTACTTGTCCTCGTGGACGATCGCACGGGAACACGCCGTACACGATTGACCGGTCGTTCCGAACCCACCATTCGCAACGATATCGGCGGCCTCTGCCACGTTCGCCGACTTCGACACGACCGTTGGGTTCTTGCCACCGAGTTCCGTCTGAACGCGCTTTCCGCTATCGGTCGCCTGGTCATACACCATCTGACCGACTTCGCTACTGCCGGTGAACGAGACGGCGTCGACCGCATCGTGTCCGATGAACTCACTGCCAACCGTGCTTCCCGACCCCGTAACGACGTTCAATACTCCATCCGGGAGACCGGCTTCGTCGAGCGCTCGTGCGAGTTCGATCGCGACACCGGGTGCAGCCGAGGCCGGTTTGAGAACGACCGCATTGCCAGCGGCGAGGGCCGGTGCGAGTTTCCACGCCGGAATGGCGATGGGGTAATTCCACGGCGTAATGAGTGAAGCGACGCCGACCGGTTCTTCGACGGTGTACAGGTTCTGATTGGCGGCGCTTGGCCCTTTCACCGTTCCGCCCAAGTCTGCAGCCTTACCGGAGAAGTAATGGAAGATATCGATCGCACGCTGTACCTCGCCGTTTGCTTCGGCGTACGCTTTGCCCTCCTCCGCGACGAGGAGATCGGTCAGCTCTTCTTTCCGTTCGGCAAGCAGAGTGCCGGCTTGGCGAAGGATCCGGCCGCGTTCCGGGCCAGGGGTCGCTGCCCAGTCGTCTGCCGCAGCAGCAGCGGCTTCGACGGCATCGGTCGCATCCTCCGTACTGGAACTCTGGTACTTCGCGACGACTTCATCGGGATTTGCAGGGTTTTCGACTTCGATAACCTCGTCGGTCGCCGATTGGACCCAGTTACCATTCACGTAGTTCTGGTTTATTTCCGACATCGTACGTTCGTTCTCAGCTCTCCCATACGACTCTTACGGTACGTGGAGGGATTGACATTTCTCATATGGGTGTGAACGGTCTCCGGCCCGCGTCCCGAAGCACATGCTCCGTCCCTGAAGAGACGGTATCTTTCTGGGAGGCGAAACCACGACCGTAAATCGAAGTGCGTTGGTTGAAATACAAATCCCGTAACGTTTACTATAGCACATTCGAATCGTGTGGACGCAATGGTTGATTATGCGAAGCTCCGCGACCCGAACGCGGAGTATACGATGCGCGACCTCTCGGCCGAAACGATGGGCGTCTCCAACCGCCGTGGCGGTGTTCGCGATGCGGAAATCACCGACGTTCAAACGACGATGGTCGACGGAAACTATCCTTGGATTCTCGTACGCGTGTATACCGACGCCGGTGTCGTCGGAACCGGTGAAGCGTATTGGGGCGGCGGCGACACGGCAATTATCGAGCGGATGAAACCCTTCCTAGTCGGCGAAAACCCACTCGATATCGACCGTCTGTACGAACATCTCGTCCAGAAGATGTCCGGTGAAGGCTCTATCTCCGGCAAAACGATATCTGCGATTTCAGGTATCGAAATCGCACTTCACGACGTTGCCGGCAAGCTCCTCGAAGTCCCGGCCTATCAGCTCGTCGGCGGGAAATATCGTGACGAGATTCGAATTTACTGTGACTGCCACGCAGGCGACGAATCCGAACCCGAATCAAATGCGGCGGAGGCCGAGCGAGTCGTCTCCGAACTTGGTTACGACGCGATCAAGTTCGACCTCGACGTTCCGTCGGGACACGAAAAGGATCGTGCGAACCGCCATCTCCGGGGTCCCGAAATCGATCACAAGGTCGAAATCGTCAAGCAAGTCTGTGAAACGGTCGGTGACCGCGCGGATGTGGCCTTCGATTGCCACTGGTCGTTTACTGCCGGCAGCGCGAAACGCCTCGCTCGCGAACTCGAAGAGTACGACGTGTGGTGGCTCGAAGACCCGATTCCGCCGGAAAACCACGATGTGCAGGAAGAGATCACGAAATCGACGACGACGCCGATCGGTGTCGGCGAGAACGTGTATCGAAAGTACGGCCAGCGAACGTTGCTCGAACCTCAGGCAGTCGACATCATCGCGCCGGATCTCCCTCGTGTCGGTGGCATGCGGGAAACACGAAAGATTGCCGACCTCGCGGACCTGTACTACGTTCCGGTCGCGATGCACAACGTTTCCTCGCCGATCGGCACGATGGCTTCTGCGCAAGTCGCGGCCGCGATACCGAACAGTTTAGCGGTCGAATTCCACTCCTACCAACTCGGCTGGTGGGAGGACCTCGTCGAAGAGGATGATCTCATTCGGGAGGGTCGGATGGAAATCCCGGAAAAGCCTGGCCTCGGCCTGACGCTCGATCTTGACGCAGTCGAGCAACACATGGTCGACGGTGAGACGCTTTTCGACTAGTAGTTTATTGTATATGATATTTAAATTATACTAATATCATATGGCGATACATTTTTAACGATATCCACGAACTATTGTGTCATGCGCTATTACCGACTCCCCGGTGGAGAGCGTTCAGCGACGGATACCCTCGTCGTCGAAGACGAGGACGGAACCGCATTCGATCTGACGTCTGCATCACCTGACTTAGGTTCGTTCAAAGCGCTCGCGCGAGCGGCAAACGCGAACGACGAATCGATCGATACCGTTGCACGCAAACGTCTCGACGACGCTGATCGGTTAGATCTCGATACGGCCACTGAAGACCTTCTTCGACCCGTCATCGCCGACGAAGTCTGGGCGGCCGGTGTTACGTACCAGATCAGTGAAGAGGCACGCAAAGCGGAGAGTGGAAAGCCCGAAGTGTACATCGACGTTTACGATAATGAACGCCCCGAACTATTTCTCAAGGCGACACCGTCGCGGACGGTTGGTCCATCGGAGGATATCGGTGTGCGCGGTGACTCGGATTGGGACGTTCCGGAACCGGAACTCGGAATCGTTCTCCATCGAGGCAAACCCGTCGGGTACACCATCGGTAACGACGTATCCAGCCGGGACATCGAAGGAGAAAATCCGCTATATCTCCCACAGGCAAAAGTGTACGACCGCTGTTGTTCGATCGGTCCCTGTGTCGTTTCGGAGGAGTCGATCGAGGATCCCCACGATCTCGAAATGTCGTTGACCATCGAACGTGACGACGAAATCGTGTACGAGGAATCGACTTCGACGAGCCAGATGGCGACGACGTGTGATGAACTCGTATCCTATCTGGATCGACACAACGTCCTTCCCGAAACGCTCGTCCTCCTCACCGGAACGGCACTCGTCCCCCCGGAGTCGTTCACCCTCACGGAGGGCGACCGAGTAACGATCGACATCGACGATATCGGTCGGCTCGTGAACGGTACTGTTACCGTATAACCGAACGAGTAGTTCGTGATCAAGGACGAACCGACGCGTAGACTAATCCCGATACACGTGGCCATCTTTGTCCACATTCTTTGCAAAATACGGTATAAAGAAAATATTTATGGTGGATGGATAAATGTATATGTGTATGTCCGAAAATTCGTTTCGAGACAGACTGCTCGATGGCGAAACCGCCGTTGGCACGTTTCAGTTGCTAGACTCGGCAATGGTTTCGGAGATGATCGGCGTTGCGGGCATGGATTTTGTAATCTATGATCAAGAACACGGTCCGCTGACCGCTGAAACCACGCTCAACCTGACTTCGTCCGCACAGAACAAGGAACTCGCACCGATCGTTCGCGTTCGTGAGAACCGGGAAGCTGAAATCCAACGTGCGCTCGACTTGGGCGCGGCAGGCGTACAGGTCCCCCAGATCGAAACGCAATCGGACGCCGAGGCGGCCGTCGAAGCGGCCCGTTTCGATCCGCTCGGAAGTCGTGGCCTCTCACAGTACGTTCGTGCCGGTGAGTATACCGGAAGCGAGACCTACACGGAGGAGCAAAACGAAGAACGGTTACTGGTCATACAGGTCGAAGGAGAGCAGGGAGTCGAAAACATCGAAGAGATTCTCGACGTCGAAGGCATCGACGTCGTATTTCTTGGTCCGTATGACCTTTCCCAGTCCCTTGGAATCCCCGGAGAGGTGACCCACGAACGCGTCGAAGAACTCATGGAGCGCGTCTGTGAGCGTGCTGTCGAAACGGACACGGTCGTGGGTGCGTTCGCGGACGATACCCGAATCGCGAACAAATGGATCGATGCTGGCGTCCAATATCTGACGATCGGCGTCGAGGCTGCTCTGTTCACCGAACACCTCGAAGGCCTCGTCGATGATATCGATATCCCCTCAACTACCAGCTGAGCAATCGACGATAGCATATCGAACCGTGTTGGAGCCATACCGGTGGCGACCACACCGGGTCGAATGGTTACACAGAACGTGTTTCAAAAAACGATTGTGTCGGTGACAGTCGTTCAGTCGACCAACGAACGGGTTTCCCAGTCCTTCTCGAAGAGATTGATCGTGTGTACTTCGTCTTTTCCATCGGAGTATGCGTGTTCTTCGACGACGTCGATGTCGAGTTCGACTCCGAGACCGGGACGCTGTGGAATCTCGATATATCCGTCCTCGACGACGATCGGATCAACGAGGAGGTCATTGACCCACTCTACGTCGTACGTTTGGAAGATTTCCTGAATCATGAAGTTTGGCACCGCAGCGTCCACGTGTGCTGAAATCGCTGTCGCGACCGGACCCTGTGGGTTGTGTGGGGCGAAACTGACGTGTTCGGCCTCGGCTTGTGCGGCGATCTTCTTCGCTTCGGTAATCCCGCCGGTGTTCATGATGTCGGGTTGGATGATATCGACGTCCGTGTTCGCCAGCAGATCGCGGAACTCGTACTTCGATACCAGTCGCTCGCCGGTTGCGATGGGGATCGGTGACTTGTCCGCGACTTTTCCGAGACTGTTGATCGAGTCCGGTGGGCAAGGCTCCTCGAACCACGTTGGATGGAACTCGGAGAGCGCATTCGAGACTTCGAGCGCTTGTCCGGCGGTAAATCGACCGTGTCCCTCGATGAGAAGGTCGACATCGGGACCCACGGCCTCTCGCACCGCACGAACGATATCGACCGAGTGATTGAATTTCTCGCGATCCATTCGTTGCCACGATTTCCCGAACGGATCGAACTTCATCGCGTCGTATCCATCGTCGACGACCTGCTTTGCCGCTTTCTGCCACGTTTCGGGGTCGTCTGTCGTTTCGGTATACCATCCGTTGGCATACGCGCGGATCTCGTCACCATGGACGTTTCCGCCGATCAGTTCGTACACTGGTCGGTCGAGCATTTTGCCCTTGATGTCCCAGCACGCCATGTCGATGGCCGAGATAACCGTCGTGTTGACGACGTTTTTCGAGAACCACTCGTCGCGGTACATCTCCAACCATAGACGCTCGGTTTCGAATGGATCTTCTCCGATGAAGAAATCACTCATCTCCTCGATGGCGGCCGCAACCGTCTCCGGTTTGCTATGCGTCGTCGCCTCGGCGAGACCTTGAATCCCCTTATTCGTGTTTACGTGAACGAATACCCAGGGTTTCCATGGATTGGCGACGATATACGTCTCTACGTCGGTAATACGCAAGTCCGACATAATTATGCATTTCGCAACGGATGTAATAATACTTCGTGTCGGGTCAAATGGTGTCTCGAACTCCGGTCAGCGTATCGGAGACCCTCCGTTGGTCCCGTTTACGACTGAACGACGTTCTCTAACTGGTCGATATCGCCACCGTCCATGAGTAGGGTAACGTTCCGTGTGACGATGTCGGCTAATCGATTCCAATGGTTCGGGCTATGACCCGCGTTGTGAGGGGTGATAACGACGTTCTCGATGCGCCAAAGGGGATGATCCTCTGGAAGCGGTTCGGGATCCGTGACATCGAGCGCGGCCCCATCGATTCGATTTCGTTGGACCGCAGAGACGAGCGCGTCGGTGTCGATTATCTTTCCTCGACCGACGTTGATCACCTTCGCATTCGGGGGCAGTGTCCGGAATTCGTCCTCGGAAATCAACCCCGTAGTCGTCTCGGAGAGGGGTGCCGCGATAACCAGATAGTCAGTTCGTGAGAGGGCATCGTGAAACGCTTCGGATTCGTATCCGATGACTTCGTCCGTTATCCCTCCTTTTTCCGGCGTATATCTGACGCCGATCGTATCGACTCCGAATCCGGAGAGTCGCTCGACGACGGCAGTGCCAATGGCACCGAGACCGACGATGGTTACGGTGCTCCCCTTCAGCTCCTCCGCCTGAAAATGGCGCCACTCGTGACGTTGTTGACGCTCCCATCCGGTCTTGAGTCGGCGCGAAAAGGTCAGCATATACCCAAGGACCTGCTCCGCGATATTTGGCGCATGGATTCCGGACGCGTTCGTCACGACGACGTCCATATCGGCGAGGGTGTCGAGGGGAAGGTGATTGTATCCTGCCGCGACGCCCGCGAACAGTCGGAGGTTTTCTGCATACCCTAACAAGGTCTCGTCGATACGCACGCTGGATACGACTTTTGCATCCCGTATGTATTCGCGCTCTTGTGATGGTGTGTTGGCGCATCGAACGCATCGGTTCGGGAGTTGGTCATCGAGGATGGCAGCATATTCGGCCGCCGGCAATCCATGTGTATCGCTGCGTAAGACGAGGACGTCAGTTCTATCGTCGTTCATTGTTATCCCGTCACTGGGTGAGCGTGTACCCTCCCGTGACTACATCTACGAATTCGACGAAATCATATCATCCTTTTCCAATCTGATGGATGGTTGAAAATTACGTCATGTGGGCGTAAAACGGGCAATCGAAGTACCTAGTATATCCATCGGTGGGATAGCACCCGATGATGATATTCGTTCCCGAATGGCTGAATTCAGGCGATCTGATCACCGAATTAATCAAGTGTATGGAGAGACGTCTAAGCATATGGTTTACAGGGCCGGAATTATCGGAACCGGTGGAATCGCTGGGCTGGGAATCCTCGGAATGCACGACGAAGCGGATATCGGTCGAAAGAAGTTCAAAGCCAGTCACGCGGGTGGCTATGAGGAGACCGAGGGAATCGAACTCGTTGCCATTGCGGATATCGACGAATCGAAACTCGAGCGATTCGGCGACGCGTGGGGGATTCCGGAGGAGTGTCGTTACGTGGGTCACGAAACGATGCTCGAATCGGAAGCCTTGGACGTCGTTTCCGTTTGTACTCCGTCGTATCTCCATCGTGAGCACGTGGTATCGACGGCGCGCTCGGCGTCCGATCCCGCTGTCATTTGGTGTGAGAAACCGATCGCAGCGAGCGTCGGCGAGGCCGAAGAGATGAGCAACGTTTGTGCCGATACGGATACTGAACTCGTCGTCAATCACTCGTTCCGGTTCACCGAGAAAGTCCGACAGCTTCGACGCGCAGTCGATGACGGTATCATCGGTGAGCCGAAGTCGATCTCCGCCGACTTCCGGCGGGAGTTGATGCGTAACTCGACACATCTGCTCGACCTATTGGTGTACCTGCTCGACGCCAAAGCCACGCGGGTCAGTGGCTATATCAACGAGGAGAACGACGCCGTCGATGCACTCGGTGGAACACGGGACGTAACTGACTCCGGCGGTGGTGGGCATGTTCTTCTCGACGATGGCACGTTTGCTACAATCGACTGCACCGTTGCCCGTGATATCTCTTCGATGTGTCTCCAATTCATCGGCACCGATGGAAAACTGTATCTCAACAACGACGACGGCGAATGGCGATACTGGACGCTCGAAGACGGTGTCCACATCGAAGAACCGGTTCCGGGGGTGTCGGGCGCCTGGTCGTGGGACGTCGATTATCAACGGGCGTTTCCGAACGCCGCCAGCCACATCGTCGACCTGTTGAACGGTGTCGCGGAAAACCGTTCTCCAGGGGTTGAGGCGACTCGGTCCCTCGAAATCATCGTCAGCTTCTATCTCTCTCATTATACCGGTAGCCACGTCGACCTGCCACTCGAAACGCCACTCAAGGACGTCCGGATAACCTCGTGGTGACGACGAAACGTCCCGTCCCTTTGACTGCCGGTGTTCGCAAGGCGGAGTGGTGCGCGACCCTGCCGCAACGGTAACAGTTTTTAGCGCTGCTCGGAATACTAAATACATGTCGCACGTACGATTTCGTGACCCTGCAGGCTATGTTCGCGACGGTCTGTGGACGGACGATGGCATCACCTTCGCCGACGACACGTATGATCCTACTGAGATAAACATCCTCCCACCGACTGATCCAACGAAGATCGTCTGTGTCGGACTCAACTATGCAGACCACGCGGAAGAGTCGGGAATGGAAATCCCAAGCCGTCCATTGTTGTTTTTGAAACCGCCGAACGCAGTGGCCGGACACGGTGATACGATTACGCTCCCTGCTGGCAAGGAACGAGTCGAATTCGAGGCCGAACTCGGCGTTGTTATCGGCCAGCAGTGTCGAAACGTGGCTGCTGAGAACGCCGAAGCAGTCATCGAAGGGTACACGTGTGTCAACGATATCTCGAACCGCGACGACCAGATGGTCGAACAAAACTGGATTCGAGGGAAAGCGTTCGACGGATCCGCGCCCATCGGACCGGTCGTTGCCCCACCGGAAGCGGTACCGGACGACGCGATGGTCGAACTGAGACTGAATGGGGAAATCAAGCAACGGTCTTCCCGCTCGGAGTTCATATTCTCCGTTCCGGAGATCATCGAGGAGATCACGGCGTATCTCACGCTCGAACCGGGTGACGTCATCATCACGGGGACGCCTGCGGGTGTCGGTCCGCTCTCCGACGGCGATCGGGTCGAAGTCGAGATCGAAGGCGTCGGAACCCTCGAACACGACGTCAGTACGGAATAGCCCCCCCGATATCGGCGTGCGTTCGATATACGCACCCGATTCAACCGGTTCTCCTGATTTTGCGAAGTACATCGTCACCGGGCACTATTGGTGTTCCCGAGTCCTATTCGGAGGGCTCAGTTCGATCCGCCGAAATGCGACTGGCCGGTCCGCTCGAACGGAGAGTCAGTGTCCCCAGAGGGTATCGTCCGCACGATATCGAGCGTCCATGATTCGATTCCACTGTTCTTCGGACAAATTGACGTCGCACGCACCGACGTTCTCGTCCAACTGCTCGGTCGTTCGCGCGCCGATGATCGGGACGCACGTGAAATCGTCGTGATCCATCAGCCATCGAAGCGACACTTGAGCGGGTGTCGCATCCACCTCGTCGGCCACATCGCGTATCGCATCGAGGACTTTCCATCCTCGCTCCGAAGCATAGTAATCGCCGAAGACGTCGTCGAAATTCCCACGGGCACCGTCGGGACCTTTCACGGCTTGCGGGTCGTCTGGGTCCGCACGCTCGTACTTTCCGGTCAGGAAACCACCTGCAAGCGGAGAGTACGGGCAGACAGCGATGTTTTGATCGCTACAGACGTCGAGATAGTCCTTCACGTCCTCGTAGTAGCCAGCGTGGTGGAGGGGTTGTGTAACGTCGAACCGTTCCCACTGGTACGTGTCCGACTTCCAGAGCGCTTTCGTGAGTTCCCACGCGGCCATCGACGATGCGCCGAGGTAGTTCACTTTTCCTTCCTCGACGAGCCCGTTCAGTGTATCGAGCGTCTCTTCTATCGGCGTCTCCTCGTCCCAGCGGTGAATGTAATAGAGATCGAGGTAATCGGTTCCCAGTCTGTCCAAGGTCCCTCGAATCTGGTTTCGAATGTGTGTCCGTGAGAGTCCGGACCCGTTCGGATTCGATTCGTCGAACGGGAAGTAAACTTTCGAGGTCAGGACGAAGTCCTCACGGTCGTGATCCGAAAGCCACTCGCCGATGTATTTTTCGCTCGTTCCGTTCGGATTTCCGTAGACGTTGGCGCTGTCGATGAAATTTATTCCGTGCTCCCATGCCGCATCGAGGAGGTCGTGTGCTTCCTCTCGATCCGTTTCGAGGACGCCGCCGGTTTCCTTCCCGAATCGCCACGTACCGAAACACAGTTCGGAAACCTTCGTTCCTGTCGAGCCTAACTTTCGGTATTCCATACGCTCGACTGGTAGGGTGTGTAGTGATAAAATACCTCGGCACGTCGTATTCAGTACGCGATCCACACGTGTAATAATTATTAAATAAAATTTATATATACGTTAATTAATATAGAATCGATATGAGTGGAGAAAGAACTAGCCGCGTCACTAGACGGAAGTTCCTCAAAACAAATGGATTAGGTCTCCTCACGGCAGGATTAGCGGGCTGCACCCAATCCTGGGGAAACAGCGAGGAATTCCCAAGCGAGAAAATCGAAATGATCGTCCCGTGGTCCGCTGGGGGTGGGACCGACCGTACCGGACGAAAGCTCGCGGAACTTGCGGGCAACGAGATGGACACGAGTTTTTACGTCACCAACAAAACTGGTGGTAGCGGCAGCGTCGGGTTCAACGCAATCGCCAATGCGAAACCGGACGGATACACCGTCGGCGTGACGACCGTCGAGATCTGTACCATCTCGCATCTCGGCATCGCGGACGTCTCACCGAACGGTCTGAAACCGGTAATGCAGTACAACTTCGACCCAGCGTCGCTCACGGTCCCGGAAAAAGCGCCGTACGATTCCCTCGATGGGTTCGTCAAGTATGCCAAGAAGAATCCCGGAAAGATTCGAATTTCGAATTCGGGCACCGGTGCCATTTGGCACCTTTCTGCCGCCGGATTCGCACAACAGGCGGGTATCGACGTCAAACACGCCGGATACGACGGTGGTTCACCGGCGACGAAAGCAGTGCTGAACGGGGAAGTCGAGGCGACGACGGCGAGTGCGGCCGAAGTAGCATCACAGGTCAAAGACGGGCCACTCAAAATATTGTCCGTGTTCGGCAACGAACGTGTCAGTATCTTCCCGAACGTACCGACATTGAAGGAACAGGGGTACGATTTTACCATGGGTGCATGGCGGGGGCTGACCGTTCCGAACGAAACCCCCGACGATCGAATCAAACAGCTTCACGATACGTATAAATCGGTCTACGACTCGAAGACGTTCGAATCGTTCATGAAACAGAACGGGTTCGGGCTAGTGTATCGTGATACGGAAACCTTCGGCTCGTTCATGAACGAGGAGCACGAGCGATTCGGCAACATCATCGAGCGATTGAACCTCGGCAACTGACTTGACTCGAACAATGATTGCGATACCACGATCCATATGAGTTTCAAAATCCGTCACGCAACGCACATCTCGTCGATATTACTCATCCTCCTCAGTGCTGGGGTTTTCTTCGTCAGCGGTACGTTTCCTGCCAGTCCGAACGCCTCCGCACCTGGTGCGGGATTTTTCCCCCGCGTTATCGCCGTCGGTATCGGAGGAATGGCGCTCGTTCAACTCATACGACCGAATGAACAACGAGTGTACACCGTGACCAGGGACGATATCACGACGGTCGGTAGCGTCATCGGATTTCTCGTGGGATACATCGTCTTGATGCCAATCCTCGGCTTTTTCCTCGATACGGTCGTGTTTCTGTTCGCCTTCATGTGGTACTCCGGCGTACGACAACCGTCGCTTGCTGCGGCCATTTCGGTGGGACTCACGTTCGTCCTGTATTATACATTCGTCGGATTTCTCACCGTCTCGCTCCCCGAAAGCGCCATCCTCCCCGTTACGGATCTGTTGCCGATTCAGCTCGGTATTCTCGAGGTGAGCACGAGATGAGCGTCGTCGGAAACCTCGTGCAAGGTATCGGACTGGTTTTTCAGCCGTTCGCCTTGCTACTGATCGTCCTGGGCGTATTGGTCGGGGTCGTTATGGGGTCGATTCCGGGAATGACAGCGACGATGACCGTAGCCGTCCTGGTCTCGTTCACGTTCGGCATGCAACCGACGGAGGGGATGATGCTGCTTCTCGGAATTTACGGTGGTGCGCTGTACGCGGGTTCGATCCCCGCGATACTGATCCGAACACCCGGAACTCCCAGTGCCGCTGCGACCGTGTTCGACGGATTTCCCCTCGCGAAGAAAGGTGACGCCGGACGAGCGATCGGCATCGCCACCGTCGCCTCTTTCATCGGGGGAGCGATCAGCGTCGTCGTTCTTACCGTCTTTTCGCCACAGATCGCTCAGGTCGCCCTCGAATTTGGCTCACCGGAGTATTTCGCGTTGGCCTTCTTCGGGTTGACCATCATCGCCAGCGTCAGCGGTGATTCACTGACGAAGGGATTGCTGTCCGGACTGCTGGGGATGCTCCTCGCGACGGTGGGACTGGATCCGATGCTCGGCTATCCACGGTTCGCGTTCGGAATGACGGCACTCAGCTCTGGCATTCAGTTCATCGCTGTCATGATCGGCCTCTTCGGTGTTGCCGAAGCGATTCAGCGATATCAACACGGACTCGAGAGTCAGGACGTCGAACAGCGAATCGACCGTCTCGTCCCTGCCACCCGTGACCTCAAGTCCATCGGGAACGTCTCCGTCGGATCGAGCCTTCTCGGTTCGATAATCGGGGCGATTCCGGGTGCGGGTGGCGATATCGCCTCGTTCGTTACGTACAACGAGGCGAAGCGGTGGTTCGATTCCGCGACCCCGTCGTTCGGACGTGGAAACATCAGAGGTATCGCCGCTGCCGAGTCCGGCAACAACGCAAGCACCGGCGGCGCGTTGATTCCGACGCTTACGCTCGGGATTCCCGGTGATTCAGTCACTGCGATCCTCATCGGGGCGCTGATGGTTCATGGAATCCGTCCCGGCCCCGGACTCTTCGAGAACGAGGCTCCACTCGTATACTCCATCTTTGTCGGGTTTTTCGTCGTCTATCTCGTCATTCTGGTCGTCGGCCTTCTCGCGGCGCCGCTGTGGGCACGTCTTATCGACTTACCACAGCGATACGTGTGGCCTGCGATCCTCGTTCTCTGCGTCGTCGGGACGTACGCCCTTCGTGGTAACGTCTTCGACGTCTGGGTGATGGTCGGTGCAGGCATACTTGGTTATCTGATGCGCCTCGAGGAGTATCCGCTTGCGCCGATGGTGTTGGGGCTGATTCTTGGACCGATCGCTGAGTCCAATCTGAGACGAGCCCTCACCATCTCCGGTGGTTCGCTTTCCATCTTCATCGATAGTCCACTCACCGTCGTGATTTTGCTCCTGTCTGTGTTTTCACTTCTCGCACCGATACTCCGTCCGTGGATAGCGAAGGTCAGGGCATGAATTACGACGAAGACGGTTTTGCTCACCGTACCCGAACTCAATATAATCGGCACCGATATTTACTACCGGGTCTAGTTTGATTCATGGAGAACGTATTAAAAAACGCACAGAGCAGTGACGAACCGATTATCGGGAGTTGGTTGGCGATCGGCCATCCCGAAGTCGCCGAAATGATGGCACTACTCGACTACGAATTCATCGTCATCGACCGCGAGCATACCCCGATTTCGCTCGAAACGCTCGAAAACGTTCTGCGTGCGGTGGAGAACACCACATCGTCGACCGAATCGTTGGTTCGGGTACCGAGCAGCGATCCCACTGACCTGAAACGAACTCTCGATCTCGGTCCGGCAGGAATCATGGTTCCGATGGTCGAAACCGCTTCGGAAGCTGAGTCGATCGTGGAGGCGACCCGCTTCCCACCGAACGGTCGGCGAGGGATCGGAATCCATCGAGCAGCGAACTACAGCTTAGAACTCGATGCGTACGTCGAAACGGCCGGAGAGGAGGTTACCCGATACGTTCAGATCGAAACGGAGCGCGGTCTTCGAAATGTCGATGCTATCGCCGCGGTCGATGGGATCGACGGCCTGTTCATCGGTCCTGCGGATCTGTCGGCCTCGCTCGGTGCGTTCGGGACCGTGAACGATTCGACGTTTACGGATGCGGTCGATCGAATCGTTCAGTCAGCGAGAAACGCCGACATCTCCGTCGGAACGCTCGCAATCAGCGAATCGGACCGGGAAACCAGACTAAATTGGGATATCGACTTCTTGGTTGCGGGGGTCGATTCGGTTCACCTATTGAACGGTTCGAAGGATGCGTTACGACAGTGTCGTTCAGTATCGAAGTCCGAGAAGTGATCGGTTCGTTCAGCTTGTGATCCCTTTTTTGCCGTCCAGACGGTAGTGGTTCGAACATTTCACTTGTCCGATCAAAACACTAATTTGGTGTTCGGTGTGTGTATGTGTGTATGTCTCACGCAAAATCGGATGGACGTAATTTTGAACTGCTCTGGGGATCGCTCGCTGTCGGTTCATTTTCGATCACCATTCTCGTATATCTTCGGCTTGGCTTCATCGAGAGTTTCCTGCCACTACTCGTCGGTATCTTCTTCATGCGGCGTTCCATGGCCGAGCGCGTAGCCGGTGGCGGGAAAAACCAGCAGCAAAGGGACCGATTGGCGGAAAAATACGGCATCCCACAGGACCGAGCAATCACGAAGAACGAACGAATCGAGATCCTTACCGAAATTCGCGCTTCGTTTCGGAAAAAACGAGCACTCTGGGGAGTGCTCGGTATCGTTTCGGTCGTCCTCGCGTGTGTGTTCATACCGATTACGGTACTCGTGACGGTTATCAGTCTGCTCGTCGGGTTGTACTGTTTCTCCCGGTTCTACAGGGCACACGAAACACTTCGGTATCTCGACCGAGCGATTTCAGAGCTATCCACATAACAGCCCACAAAAACGGACGCAGGTCGCTTAGAACGACGCGAGGCCGAGATATTCGACGATGGAGATAATTCCTGCACCGGTTAGGAACGCTCCTGCAATAATGAGTCCGACGGTGAGCTTCCACCCACCACGGAGTTCTTCCGGGAGTGCCGTTCGCTCGGCCCAAAGCATCGCCCAACACCAGAGTCCGCATCCAAACACACCGCCCAGTATGGATGCCGGAGTGACGATCGCGACGGCAGATAGATCCGACCACATCAGAACGAGTCCGAAGCCACCAGCATATGCGATCGTTAGTAAGCGCGCCGTTCCCATTCGTTTGCGCTCCAGACTACGCGCAGCTTTCGAGAAGGGTTTGACCGTTTCTAGCCACGTCCACGTGTATCCTTCCCACGTCGCGTAAAGCGTTCCGAACAGCGCAAAGAACACGCCGATCTTCCAAAGGATCGTCAGGCCGGGGTGTATGGCGGCGAACCACTGCGCTTGAAACGTGTAGAGGTCGAGGTCGGAGGGGATCAGCTGTGCCTCGTGAAGGCTCTGCGCGCCCAGCACCATCGCGGCGGCCGTGAAGAAGGTGATCGCTGTAAACGAAATCAGGACGTCGATCTGTGGAGCTTTCAACCACGACTTTGCTCGTTGCAGGTTGCTCTCGCTCACGTCGAGTGGCACCTCCTTTCCGGGTGCAAGCTCACGGACGACGTCGGAGACGTCTTCGGAATCGGAACGTCGAAGGATGCCCCAGCGACGTTTTTTCGAATAGCCGACGTAGCCGATGTAGTCGTAAATGCCACCGCCGACCGCACCCATGTACGTGACGACCTCGATCCAGACGGATCGACTCGCGACAGTCGGGTATTTATCGTAAACGAACGGTGCGTAATCGGAAGGCATGGACGGAACCAAGCCACCGAGGACGCCGAACAGAGATGGCTGAGCGGCGATGGCGAGAACGGCTATGGTCGCCGAGAGGAAGGCAACGATGATGATCTGTGCCCGCTCGACGTAATCGTACCCGCCCACGAAAACCAATCCGGCGGTTGCGACCATCAAGATGGTTCCGATCGTCGCAAACATGGTATCGTTCATCGGAAGTCCGAGCACCCAAGCCGTGATTTGCCCGAGCATCTTGGCTAGTCCACCGACCCACGATGGGAAGGCGACGATGGCGATCCCACCCATCAGGAGGGTGAACCATCCTCGTGGTCCCGGTAGTTTCGTCCAGCGGGACATCACGTGCTCACCTGTAAGGGTGTAATACCGAACACCTGAATACGTCATTATTCCTTTCACGAGGCCCGCCCAGACTAACGCCCAGATTATCGATAAGCCGAAGATAGCACCACCACGGGGAGCGAACAGGGTTTCGCCTGACCCTAGCGTGACGGATGCGACGATCGCACCGGGGCCGAAATATGCGAGTAACTTCTTCCAGTTCCGAGACCCAGATTTGAGTTCCGCCGGTGGCTCCGGAAACGAAATCCCTTCCGTGCTCGGTAAGACTGTTTCTTCGACCGTGCTATGCTCTGTCCGTGGTGGTTCTTGTTCTACCTTCGCACACATACTGTAACCTCTACTACCTTGTCAGATAAAGTCATACATGGTTAATAAACATTTCTGTTGTGTGCGTGATGCAAATGTTTCTGGCAATATGATTTATACCGCATATATTATTTAACTTCTACACTTCCGTTGTCCCCCGTCGGAGTCCCTCCGAAACGATTGCGGCGATGACAGCAAGCATCGCGAGTACGACGAAGAGCCACGAAAAGCTCGCTCGCGTGAGGACGTATCCGGCGATAGTCGCACCCAACGCACCAACGCCAAAGACGCCGACATACGTGTATCCGTAACTCAGCCCACGAGTATCGGTAGACGAGTAATCCGCGACCGTAGCCTGCATGAGCGGCTGCTCACCGAAGAGAAACACGCCGAGAAGTATACTCAGCGGAACGAGATTCCACATACTCGGGTTCGTGATCGCTGCGAACATGGCGGATACACCCGCCAATCCGAGAAAAACCACAACGAGTCCGCGGATGGGACTCACCCGATCGACGAGCCACCCGCCGACGTACTGACCGAAGACACCGACGAGCAGCAATCCACTGTATAGGTATTGGGACGTCCCACGAAACAGGTCAGGTGTGATGGCGGACTTCGACGTGATTACCGTGTCGAAGACGTCAGGGAGGAAGGTCAGAATCCCTCGGTAGAACAACCCTTCTAAAACCACCAATAGGAATATTACGGCGAACCCACGAGCGAAGAGCCGTTTCGATGACGAACCGAACTCGGCGATCGAGAACCCGTCCCGTGAATCGACAGCCACTCCACCGTTGCTCACGCGAGCCGGTTTCTCGATGGGAACGAGAAGCGTAACGATACCGACGAGGAGCGCCGGAACGACGAGGAGTGAAGCCGCGTATCGCCACGACAATTCCAAGAGAAGGACTGAAACGAGGAGCGGGCCAACTGCAGTTCCCACGTTACCTGCCACACCGTGAAACGCGAGTCCTCGCCCACGTTCCGAGACGGTGCGGCTGATCAGTGAGAGTCCGGTTGGATGATACATACTCGCGGACCCACCCCAGACGATCAGACCGACCGTGAGGATGAAAATACTCGGTGCGAGACTTATGATGACGAATCCGACACCCATTCCCAGCACACTGATCGCGATGAGCATGCGTGTATCGTAGTTATCGGCGAGAATACCGCTCGGAAGCGCCCCGAGGCCGAACAGGACGTAGCCAACAGTGACGACGAATCCGATCATCGCCGTATCGACGGCGAACGTCGTCATCCAAATCGGAATGAGAAGCGGAATGGTGAGTTCGTACGTATGTACCAGTCCATGTGCGAACGAAGCGACAGCGACGGTTCGTCGGTCGTTACTATTCACTGTAACCACCGCTTATGACGACACCGGTACGATGCATCGGGGCTCAACTCGGGGCTGTCGATAGGGTGAAAGTGTACGGATTCCATCCGTTGATCACATCGAGGGTCCGACACGCGTTATCGCAAACTCCGTCAGGCCATGCTTGTCCGCCGCACAGGGATTCCCGTCCCCAACGGTTCGAATCCGCGTCAATAGGTCGCTTTTCGTATCCGCTGTTGCGTCGATATCGATATCATCGGCAAGCGCCGTGACTGTGGAGTGCTCTCCGGAGACCTTGATAACAGGGGCTATCGGATGCCCGGCGGGAATCCCATCCGCCGTGAGATGGATGAGTAGATTCGCGCCGGCGGCGACCAGTCCAGTCGCTGCTTCTTCGAACCGTGACGGTGAATCGACGATTCCGATGCCGGAATCGAGAGATGCAGCGGACCCATACTCCAACACTTCGTTGATGTCACTCGATCCCCATTCGCGAGTTATCTCGTCGAAATCCCCCGCTGCAGCACGCATCCCGACCTGTGTCGCTCGTGGTGGCTCCTCTCGGTGTCGGGAAAACAACGCCTCGAGGTCGGAATGCGCGTCTGGAACGGTTCGTTCGCGTGCGGCCGCCGGATGGACGACGAGACGTTCGTTTCCTGCGGTGACGATTCGAACTCCCATCTCGGTTAATTCATCGATCACATCGCCGACGAGGGGTGCTGCAACCTCGCGTGTGCTCTCGCGGAGGTCACTTGCGATTACACCGACGGTCAACTTCCGAAGCGGGACGGATTTCTCGCGGATGTCCGCTTTTTCCCACAGCTCCCGAGCTCGTTCGACACCCTGCTCGACGCACGCTTCAGTGCTCCCGATGTCTTGAATCGAGACCTCCCTGACGGGTACGCCACGTTCGGAGAGCGAGGCAGCTACTTCCGTACTCTGTACCTCTTCACAGCCGAGTCCGACCACGACGACGCCTGCGACGTTCGGGTTGGTTCCGATGCCGACGAGTGTTCGCGCCGTTTGCTCGTTATCCGCCCCGAGCTGAGCGCATCCGTGGTCGTGTGGGGTCGCTCGAGCGTATGGAAGTCGTGCTGCGATTCGGTCGGCAACGTGGTGGGAACAGATCACCGATGGAACGACGAGAACGTGGTTGCGAATCCCGACTTCGCCGTTCGAACGTTCGTACCCTTGGAGCGACGCTTTCATCGTTCGGTCCCCTCCTGGTCGCCCCGACCACGAGTGCTTTCACAATTGTGTGTATGTACCCAGGTACCAGCGGGAACGTCCGTCGTTGTACGGCCGATAACGGCACCGTATTTGTAAACCTCCTCTCCACTCTCCATCGGATCGAGTGCGAATTTATGCCCGAACGGAACCCGGTCGGCGAGTATGATTCTCTGCCCGTCAATTTCCAGTACGCGTCCGGACTCGAGGTCTTCGAGTGCGGTCGCAACTGAGTCCCGGCGATCCATGAGCAGCGCCGCATCTTCGATTACGTCGCCTTTCATGCTGTTCCCTCCAACTCCTTCGGCTGGATCTCGTTGATCGCAAACTCCTGAAGCTGTCGGCGTTCAGCTTCGGTTCGTTGTCCGTTTGCGACCGCTTTGATGGTCTTGTATACTCGTTGACCGACTGCCTCGATATCCTCTCCGTGGACGATCGTCGACGCGTTTACGTCCATATTACTCCGCATCTTTTTCCACGTACCCGGATTGCCCGTGACCTTGATGACTGGCGCTATCGGGTTCCCTGTCGTCGAACCTCGGCCGGTCGTAAAGGCGATAATCTGCGCTCCGCCAGCGACCTTTGCGACGACGCTCTCGACGTCGTATCCGGGCGTATCCATGAGGATGAGCCCACTGCCAGCCGGTAATTTTTCCCCGTAATCGACGATGCCCCGTATCGGGGTCGTTCCACCCTTCGCAATCGCTCCGAGGCTCTTTTCTTCGATTGTCGTCAACCCTCCTTCCTGATTGCCGGGTGTGGGTTGTGCGCCACGGAGGTCGACACCCATCAGTTTCGCTTGTCCCTCACGCGCTTCGACGCGTTCGAGAAGTCGCTCACGAGTTTTTTCGTCAGCACACCTTTCTGCCAGGATATGTTCTGCACCGATGAACTCCGGCGTCTCGCTAAAACAAGTCGTCCCACCCGCAGCAACGAGTCGGTCTGCGGCGTTTCCCACCGCGGGATTGGCCGCGATACCGCTCGTCGCGTCACTTCCTCCACATTCCGCGCCAAAAATCAGCTCCGATAGATCTGCATCCTCGCGTCGTGTCTGCGATATCCCTTCGTACAATTTCTCCATGAGATTCCGTCCGGCTTCGAGTGTCCGTTTCGTCCCTCCACAGTCACGAATCGAGAGCGTCTCGACCGGCGTACCACTCGTCGCAATTCGATCCGCGAGCGAATCGGCATCGATGTCTTCGGTACCGAGTTCGAGGACGACGGCGGCACCGACGTTCGGATTTCGACCGACGCCAACCAAGACGCTCTCGGTTTGCCTCCGTGCCGGGTCGGGTTGTGTCGTCCCCATTTGATGGGGCGTTGCACGTGCCCACGCGCCGGATTCGGTCGCGATGTGACGGGCAACCGGACTGGCGGCTACCGACGTCGGGATGATGGCGACGTAATTGCGGACGCCGATCTGGCCATCGTCTCGGCGATACCCGCGAAATGTTCCACACATACGCCTTCTTCATTCTCGGGGACGTGCTATAGGTTTTACTCCGTGAGAGAAGAAAGTACGGATAACACCCCTCTGTTCGAGCAGTATCGTTGCGACGGTTTTCGATACGATATTTCGACGTTTTGTAACGCCTTTATCCACGTCAACCCCGGAAATGACTGGGAAAAGGCAGGCGTCAGCGCCCGTCGGGTGCGAGTATTTCGACTGGGTGTTTCACATCGCTACTCAGGAGATCAGTGAGTTGCTCGCTGCACGAGGTTCCGGAGGCGACGATCGTCCGGTCGGTTGCATCGGAGAACTGGTCGCCGAGGGTCGAACCCACGTCCATACTCAGTTCGTAATATTCCGATTTGTAGCCAAAGCTGCCTGCCATCCCACAACATTCGACATCGGAGGTGATGACATCGTACCCGAGCCGTTCGAAGACAGCCTCGGTGTATGCATCGAGTCCTAACGTCCGTTGTTGGCAATGACTGTGGTAGGCGAGTCTCGAGTCGGCATTCGAGAGTGCGTCTGCCTCAGCACCGTTTTCCAAGAGCCCAAAGACGTATTCGAGAACCTCGTAGCTGTTTTCCGATAGCATATCGAACGCGCGAGCAGGGAGTAGTTTTTCGTAATCACGGCGGAACATAGCTAGGTCGCTCGGTTCGATGACGACGATGTCAGCACCCGCGTCGATATAACGTCGAAGCCGGTCTGTGACCTGTTTCGCCTTCGATTCGGCGGTGTCGATCATTCCCTGCGAGAGTGGTGCTCGTCCACTTCCGGGGACATCCGGAATGATAACCTCGACTCCCAGCGATTCGAGAACGTTGACGGCAGCTTTCCCGCGCTCTACGAGGACGTAGTTCGTATAAACGTCCGGGTAGAGTACGGCAGTTCGGTCGGTACTACGAACCTTGTTCCCACCCCGAGCCGCGAACCAGTCGACGAGTGACTCCCGCCTGAACGATGGGAGTTCGCGACGCTGGTCGATTCCCATGAGTCGGTCCATACCATCCCTGATGGGGGACGAATCGAGTATCCAATTCGAAACGGGCGCCGTTTTGCTCCCTACCTTGGCCATCGTTTCGAAGTTACCAAACGCTCGTTTTTGGAGGTCCAGCCTCGCTGGCTCCTCATCGGGAGTCAATCCTTCGACCAGAAAATCGAACTCGGAGCTGTCGTGGTCGTGATTGAGTCGGTCGCGAACGACCGTGTTGATCCACGGAATATCGATCTTCACCGGACAGGCGGTCACACAGCGCGAACATCCCGTACAGAGATCGTTGAACTCGTCCGCACTCTCGATACCGTTGACCCCCGTCTCCCAACCGGTGGCGATACCGCCGGTGTAGGTTTCCCCGCCGAAAGCATGGCCGCCAACGTGCTGGAAGTTCGCGCAGGAGTTTGCGCAGGCACCACACCGAATGCAGTACAACGTCTCCCGCAGCTGCTCGTCCTCCCGCATCGCCAACCGGCCGTTATCGATGAGGACGAGGTGGAACGAGCGGTCACCATCCGTTTCGAACGCCGGTGCTTCGGGATCCTCGAAATCAAGCGTGGGGGAATTGGTTGGCGGGCTGAACAGCGATACGTACTGTGAAATATCCTGCCCAGTGGCCGACCGTGCGATGAGTTCGATAAACGGTCCGAGGTCCGAAAGCGACGGGAGTATCTTCTCGACGCCGGTAACCGCGATATGGGTGTCAGGGGTCACCGCACATTTTCGTGCATTCCCCTCGTTGGTAACGAGCGTAATCGTCCCCGAATCCGCGAGCACGAAGTTTGCCCCAGTCATCCCGACATCGGCGGCCCGAATCCGGTCACCGAGATAATCGCGCGCGAATTCCGTGAGCTGTTCCGCCGTTTCGAACGGTTCGTCGGGATCGAAATATCGGTTGAAGAGGTCGGCGACATCGTCCGTCGTCCGATGTAGCGATGGCCCGACGAGGTGGGAGGGGGCTTCGTCTGCAACCTGCAGAACGAACTCGCCGAGATCCGTTTCCCAGACATCGACGTCGTTCGCTTCCAACGCCTCGTTCACCTCGATTTCCTCCGTCGTCATCGATTTGCTCTTCACGACGGTGTCTCCACCGGCTTCATCGACGACGTCTCCGATATAGGCGTTGGCATCCGCGGCGTCGTCAGCGATGTAGAGGGTGCCACCGTTTTCTTCGACGGAATCACGAAGCGTTTCCACGAGTTCGGGAAGCCGCTCGATAGCGTCCTCCTTGATCGCACGTGCTTCGGCACGAACGGCTTCGTAGTCGTCGAACTCTTCGACGGCATCGTATCGCTCTTCGTTGAAGTGAGTCGTGTTCTCGTGAACGCTCTCGCCTTCGGTCTCCAGCAGATGGCGGATTTTGGCAGCCTTCCGACGACGGGTATCGCTGCTCATCTATCGATCCTCCACGATGATAACACGCACATCGGCTGGCCCGTGAACCCCTTCGACGAGCGCGCCCATATCACCGGTCGCGCTGACGCCAGTCGCAAAGACGGCGGAGCGTCGACCGTCGGTGAATTCGCCATCCAACCATTCGAGCGCGTCGCGAACATCCGGAACGATGTCCCCTTCACGAACCACGGCGACGTGACGGGGTGGATAGAGGCTGACCGGTTCGGTACCGGTGGGGGAGGACTGTAACAGTAGACTTCCGTGTGCTGCAACACCAAGTGCAGCGGGAGTAATGCCGGTTTTCGCATCTACGAGTTGCTGCGATGATGGAGAAAGCGTTGCGTCCGTTTCTTCGAGCGAAATACCTTCGATGCCTAATGGAACGCCCACGGCAGGCAGTTCGATATACTCAGTGAGCGCTTCGATAAATCCGTCCGGGGTCGTACTCATACATGGAACATCGAGAGTCCCTAACGACGACTCGAATGCCGCGACCACGTTTGTTGCCATAGATTCACACAGTGAACGGAACGTGATAATCATTTCTTGTCGTATTGAGAGATGTTCACATCGTTTATATCATCAAATGTACCGTTCGTGAAGGAGATGGATACGGGATCCTGGCCCACGCGCAGATCGTCTCGGGTACGGGCGGCTTCGACGAGCGGTTCGGAGACCGAGAGATAGCGAAGGTGGCTCGTGTCTTTCGCTCGAATCACACGCGCTTGCTCGGGAGGGGTGACACCGGTCGTCGAGAGACAGGCAAGTAGCCCCGCGGCGTCGTTTTCGACGGCCGCGGGTATTCGCATCGAACGTGGAGATGTCGCAGTGAGCATGTTGATACACGTCTTTCCGGAATCGATGGCTGCCAAGACATCAGCGTGGATGAAATCGGCGGATCCGACACTGACGGCGACGGTTCCACCTCGAGGCACCGAGGACAGGTCGAGCGTCTCCACCGCAGCAATCGAGTGATCCCGAACGTCAGTATCGGGAATCGGCGACGTATTCCAGCACTGCTCGATGACTCCCATTTTCGGAAACGACTGGTCAGTACATGCATCACGAACCGTCGTCTCCGAGATAACCATGTCATTCGTGGACTCACGGACTATACCATACCCCATTTCGATCGGTTACTCAAATGTAGGGGGTCGGACTCCGATTCAAACCATGATACGGGAACAATTTCACCGACAGCACTACTACGAAAACCCCAAAGCGTGCCTCCGTGTGCCAGATAACGGTTCGACGGGATATTACTCGTAGATGTGGACGCTTCCGGTCGTATTTGACTCGATATAGTCCCAATCGTACTCGACACCGAGACCCGGTTCGTTCGGTACCGGAACCGTCCCGTCGCTATCGATTGCGTCGATCATATCCGAGTAGCCTCCTACATAGACAGGAGGTTGCGTGTTTTGACATTTCGGGTGGACCAACGCGAGTTCGTAGTAGTTCGAATTCCGTGTCGCCGCGATACAGTGCCGTTGAGCGGGTCCGGGTGCGTGAAATTCGACGTCGAGCCCAAACCCTTCCGCCACCCTTGCACGTTTCATTGCGCCCGTAATACCGCCGTCGTACTCGGGGTCTGCACGCACGAAATCGGTTGCTTCGTTCGCGACGAAGTCAGTGGCCATTTCGAGACCACGGACGTGTTCGGTTTGCAGGATCGGGGTGTCAAGCGACTGTCGAAGCTTTCGATGTGCATGTTGGGAGATCCCGCCATCGCGGAACGGATCTTCGTACCAGAAGAAGCCTTCTTCGTCGAGTGCACGTCCTAATTTGAGCGCGTCGCCGAAGGTTTCCAGCTCACAGGCCGGATCGTGCATCAGGTCCATCTCATCCCCGACGCGCTCTCCGACTGCGTGCACGGCCGCGATTTCGCGGTCGAGGTCCCGGGCGGTATCGCCTCCTCCCCACCCATGGATCTTGTATCCGGGGAACCCTCGCTCACGGCACTCTTCGGCGAAATCAGCGAATGCTGCCGGCGAATCGAGTCCACCATTCTCGTCACCGTGATATGTGGATGCGTACGATGGTATCCGCTCCCGGTACGTTCCGAGCAGTTCGTGAATCGGTGCGTCGTGATATTTACCTGCAAAATCCCACAGCGCGATGTCGAGCGGACCGATTCCCATTCGATCGTATTTTCTGAGCGCACGCTTGACCTCGCTCCAATGTTTCTCGCGTTTCAGCGGATTCTTACCGACGAGATAATCGGCGACGGTGTTGTACTGGGCCGCTCCCGGAGAGTTACCTCCCACATACTCCCCAGTGATTCCGGTATCGGTGTGAACCTTGATCGCGAACAACTTTCGTTCGGTCGTCGCTCCCGGTTCGTAAACGAGGTTGAAACCGTGCGTATCGGTGCCAACATCCTCCAACGGGTACGTGAATTCCGTACTCTCTATTTTCGTTATTTCTGGTGCCACAGTAATGAATTCCGATGGGACGGTATAAATTTTTCCGGATGTGATTACTCCCGATTATGATCGAAATACGATCAACGTGGGATTTCGATACGGAAATTTCATCGAGCGCTGATCACGACGATAGGATGGTAAAAATATCGTCACTTCTACCGGCAGTGTTTCATACAACTGATTGGTAGCCATCGTTTGCTACCTAACTTGTTCTCTATATCAGAATAAAACTTTAGTACCTGCCGTTGGTGGTAAAATCATGGAAAAGGTAGCGAAACACCCGGTCCAAACGACCGAAAAAACGCTCCGACTAGTCGAAGCGCTCAAAAACAACGGGAGCTGTGGGATCACCGAATTGGCGGATCGGTTGAAGATGGGAAAAAGCGCAGTTCACAATCATCTGGCGACGCTCGAACAACACGGGTACGTGGTCAGCGAGGATGGGAACTATCGATTGGGACTGAAATTCTTGGATATCGGTGGCTACACCCGTAGTCAGATGGACTTATACGAGACCGCAGAATCGGAAGTAAAGCAGCTCGCAATGGAGACGGGCGAACGGGCGAACTTATTGACTGAGGAGCATGGTATGGGAATCTACCTCTATCGTGCGAATGGAAACCAGGCCGTTGATTTGGACACGTACACCGGTGTTCGTACCTACCTTCACACCAGTGCGCTCGGAAAGGCCATCCTCGCAACAATGCCCGAAGAGCGTACCGAAGCGATTCTCGATCGGCACGGACTGCCGGCGACGACACCAGGGTGTGTAACCGATCGCAACGAATTATATGACGAACTAGAAACGATTCGCGAGGACGGGTTCGCGGTCGATGACGAGGAACGGATGGAGGGTCTCCGCTGTATTGCGATGCCCATCACCTCGACAGAGGGGAACTCGTTAGGGGCTATCAGCATTTCAGCTCCGTCCAGCCGCATGAAAGGGACCCGGTTTCACGAAACAATCCCGGAATTGTTGAGCGGTGCCGTGAATGTGATCGAGCTCAACCTCAACTATTCCTAACCGATCGTTCTCTATTTAACTTGAAATAATTCCGTCGTTTTAGACATCGAGTGTCCATTTTTGCTGCGGATGGTAATATATTCGTTTGCGATATCCGTTCTTTATTTCACAGCCTCACATGATCCGCCTTCGGCACCCCGATCGACCGGTTTCGCGCGAAATCGATCGATACATGAGAGTCATGGACACTCGATCATCCGCTACGATGATTCTATTCGAGAAGAACCACCACTTTTATACTAATTACAGACCTACAGCCGTAATGGACATCGTCCAATCGACAGATAAATGCGGGCTAACGACCGAGTAAAAGTGATACGATATGTCTAAAAATGATTCACGAAAGAAAACGAGCAAAGTCGAGCGAGTGATTCGGACGTACGAGCTAAACGACATGGGTGAGACGCTCGAAGCGTACTGGACCGGAGAGGCCGAAGAGCAGTACAGTCTTCGTGACCTCGCCGACTTTTTCAACCAGGAAGTACTGGCCGCCGAATTAGACCGAAATAATGCCTCCCCACTGGAGGGGGAAGTCGAAAACACCTACCGACTCCTCACCGATGAAACGGTTAGTAGCGGGGTCAAAACGGAAACTGAAAATTCGCTCGCTCGTAACGGAATCGATGTGGAAAATCTCAGGAAGGATTTCGTATCTCACCAGGCTATTTATACGTATCTCACCAAGTATCGAGACGTCTCACACGAACCGAAGGAGGACGATCCCCAGACACAGATCGAAAAGGGGGCCGATACCGTTCGACGTCTTCAAAACCGGACGGTCGCAGTCGCAGAAACGACGCTCACCAATCTTCGGGATACGGATCGAATCGAGTTGGCGGACTTCGATGTGATCAACGACGTCCGCGTTGTGTGTAATGAATGTGGGCAATCATACTCGGTAGACGACCTCCTCGAAATGGGTGGTTGTGACTGCATGACGTAATTTAAAAATGACCTACCCGGACTCGATGACCGATGTAGTGTAGTTGGATTCGATGTTTACATTCTATTGATGTAGTATTTAATACCTTACTTATGTTTGTCTGGTCGATTGTTGCGGTAAAGCCCTTATAATCGAGTGCATAGTAAAGGGTTTGATTTATAAGCTCCAAGTCAAAAGGGACTGTATGGAATCTGCTCAACGGAATCGACTCCCAGTCGAGCTATCGGTAAATAACATCGGTGGAATCGATCGAACGGACGTGTCATTCTCCCCGGGTGTAACGGTTCTCACCGGTCGAAACGCGACCAACCGAACCTCGTTTCTCCAGGCTATCATGGCCGCACTCGGCAGCGAACGGGCTTCGCTCAAAGGTGATGCCGACGAGGGTTCGGTCGAACTCACCATCGGTGACGAGACCTATACACGAACCCTTTCCAGGCAAAACGGAACCGTCGTGACGAGCGGTGAGCCATATCTCGACGATCCCGAGATTGCCGATCTCTTCGCATTCCTGCTCGAATCGAATGAAGCACGACGTGCAGTCGCTCGCGGAGACGATCTTCGGGATCTGATCATGCGTCCCGTCGATACCGATGCGATTCAGGCGGACATCGAGCAACTCACTACTGAAAAACGCCAGATCGATAGCGAGTTAGAGGAACTCGAATCTCTCGGCAAACAGCTCCCCGAACTCGAAGAAAAGCGAACCCGTCTGGAAGGGGAAATAGAGGAAAAACGAGCAGCGCTGGAGACGAAGGAAACTGAACTCGAAGATGCTGATTCCGATGTCAGTGAAACCCGAAAGGAGAAACAAGAGCTCAATGAAAAGTTAGAAGAGCTGCGGGAGACCCGATCACATCTCGAGAATATTCGGTTCAAGATCGAAACTGAAGAGGATAGTATCGAAGCCTTAGAGGGCGAACTCGACGAACTCGAAAGTGAGCAGGCGAACCTTCCGGATGTTTCGACTGACCCAGCCACTGACTTCGAACAGCGGTTTCAGACCCTGCGTGAGCGGAAGCGACAACTCGATTCGACCGTAAGCGAACTCCAAACGATCGTCCAGTTCAACGAAGAGATGCTCGAGGGCACCAGCCCTGATATTCGCGCAGCGCTCCAATCGACGGCGGAATCGGGATCGGATGGGTCGCTCACGGATCAACTCGTCGCCGATGCGGAAACGGTCGTTTGCTGGACGTGCGGAACCGAAGTCGAGAAGCAGAAAATCGAATCGACGCTCGAACAGCTTCGATCCCTTCGGCAAGACAAGCTCGACGAACGGAGCGAGCTCAATGCCGAGATGAAGGAACTCGAAGAAGAGAAGTCCGAACTCGAAGCCAAGCGAGAGGAACGTCAGCGTGTCGAACGCCGTCTTCAGCAACTCGAAACGGAACTTGACGATCGAAGCGCGAAACTCGATGACCTTC
Organism: Haladaptatus caseinilyticus; assembly: GCF_026248685.1. NCBI lineage: Archaea > Methanobacteriati > Methanobacteriota > Halobacteria > Halobacteriales > Haladaptataceae > Haladaptatus > Haladaptatus caseinilyticus. The sequence goes on from NZ_CP111041.1 coordinate 42,815, forward strand.
GTGATGAACGTGCGGCAGTAACCGACGACATCGACTCCCTCGAACAGGAAGTAGAGGAACTCGAACAGGAAGACTACAGCGAGGTGCTCGATCTCCACCGCGAAGCGAATCAACTCGAGTTCGAGTTGGAACGGCTCGAAACCGATCTCGACGACGTCAACACCAAAATCTCGAACATCGAAGACAAACTGGTCGAACAAGAACAACTCGAAGAGCAACGAGCTGAGATTCAAAGTGAACTGACCGACCTCCGGACTCGGATCGACCAAATCGAGGCCAACGCAGTCGATCAGTTCAACGACCACATGGCGAGTATGCTGGAGTTGCTTGATTATGCGAACCTCGATCGAATCTGGATCGAGCGCACGGAACAGCAGGTTCGGGAAGGACGGCGCAAAGTTTCGAAAAGTGTGTTCAACCTCCATGTGATTCGTACGACCGACTCGGAGTCGACGTACGAGGATACGATCGACCACCTCAGCGAGAGCGAGCGAGAAGTCACTGGACTCGTGTTCGCACTCGCAGGCTATCTCGTTCACGACGTCTACGATCGTGTGCCGTTTATCCTCTTGGACTCGCTCGAAGCGATCGATTCGGATCGGATTGCGACGCTCGTTGACTACTTTAGCGAGTACGCGGGCTACCTCGTCGCTGCCCTGCTGCCCGAGGACGCGGCGGCGCTGGACAGCGAGTACGAACGTGTGACCGAAATCTAATTCCTCCTCATTCGCCATTCCGGAATTGATTTCATGGTATGAACTCGATCTAATCGGGGGTTGGATACCGTCATAGCTGTTATTTTGCGGAACTAAGCAACCCGGGCTTCATGCGATACTGGCTCACCCCTGTTTTAACCTACAAATGTGACATTGTATTCGTCGTTTGATAACGAGTTTTCTTGTCTTCGAAACTCGTAAAACTGGTCTTATTAATGGTTTTCGCTGCGATCGGTTCTTTCGCGAGGGTCCTATTTTGAACAGCGCGTTCCAATCTGTGGCGTCATTGGGGATCTTTTTCGCCTGAGCCTTGGCAACGAGTCCATCGTTCGTAGCCTCCTCAGCACGATTGATGTCCGTAGCGCCTGTTCGAGTGGCTTCTGCTTGTACGACACGTCACACACGAAAGTCCTGTTCATTATGTGTAACTACAGCGTTTCACCGTCCTGCTTTTGGAATTCATCAGAACGAATATTGGCTGCAAATCGGAGTGTTCGAGTTTGATCTTTCCGCCATTAGCGTCGCACCTTTTAGCATACAATTTCTCCTGCTTGGATATTGTAGTGTTGGTTAATTCATCGGGCCGTAATCCCCTATCCAGAACGAGTTCCAATCGTCCGCTGTTAGAGTTTTGTTCCCTTCAAAATCGTTGGATTGTCGTCGAGATGGCATGGGTTTGATACCGTGGCAGATACCAAATAGTGGTGATCCTACGGTCGAAAAACCCGGAAAAGATTGTGGAGCAATTCGGCCGCTAATTATCGGGTACCCACCGTTTCGACCGTTTCTATGAGGACATCGACGGCGATTTGAATCGACGTTTCGTCGATATCAAAATACGGCGTGTGATGTCCATCCGGATGGTCGCTTCCGATTCCAATGTATGTCGCCTTTCCACCCTGCTCCTGAACACGTTTGATGAGATACGATGCATCTTCGCTTGCACCGAACTGTTCGCGTGTCGAGACAGCTGTCACTCCATCGACCATCGCTGCAGAATCGGATACGGAAGCCACCATTTCTTCGTCGGATTCGAAGGTCGTTGTCTTTCCGTATGTCTCGATATCATAGCTCACTCCGTGCATTTCTGCTGAGTGAGTTACGATTCGATTCGATTTTTCCATCATGTATTCGTTGATCTCGGTCGTCTCACCACGAACTTCGATCATCATCTCGGCGTGGTCGGAAATGACGTTCTGTCCGTTTGGGGATGAAACCTTTCCGACGTTTACCCGAGACGCTCCGGCGCTGTGTCGAGGAATGGCATAGAGGTTTTGAATAGCGGTTGTCGCCGCTTGCAATGCGTTTGCTCCTGTTTGCGGTGCATTCCCGGCGTGTGCGGATTGACCGGTAAATCGAACGAGGAATTTGCAGTTGCAAAGCGGGCGGTCGTATCCGGCAATCACTTTCCCGGTTTCATTGCCGAGACCGAGATGTAACGCGGCGAAATAGTCGACACCGTCCACGTGGCCGCTCCTGCTCATCGGAATCGCACCACGACCGCCTTCCTCCGCAGGTTGGAAGAAAAGCTTGAGGGTTCCATCGAAATCAGACGCATCTAACTGACGCGCGAGGCCGATACCAATGGCTGTGTGGCCGTCGTGCCCGCACGCGTGCATCTCCTCTGGATGGCGACTGACGAATCCATCCCGGAACGGTTTATGGGACTCATCGCGTGCTTCCACTCGTTCGAGCGCATCCATGTCGATACGGATGCCTACCACCGGTCCGGTGCCGTCTCCGTAGGTTCGCTCTGCGACAAGTCCAGTAACGTCGCCCATTCGCTTCAACAGCCCTTCGGGGACCCCTTCTTTGTACGCACGGTGGCGTGCGGCTGTGATCGCACGGTCATCCGGAACGCCGAGTCGTTCGTCCACTGCAACCGCTGCATCACCGAGGTGTATGGTGAAACCCTGGCGATCGAGTTCCGTCGCGGCGAGTGCGGTCGTTCGGAACTCTTTCCATCCCGCTTCCGGATGTGCGTGTAGATCTCGCCGAATCTCGACGAGCGATGCCGACCCGTTCCATATCGATTCGTTACGTTCTACCTTCGTATCCTCGTGAACGTTTTCGTCGTAATCGGTCATCAGTCTGAATCCGAGACTACACCGTCATTCGACGGCCGTTCGTTCATTGCCTGTTGGGTCTTCTTCTTCAAGTCGTCGAGGTTGTGCTTCTCCGCAGCTGCCAACACTCTGTCGTACTCGGGCTCCTGCATGAGCGAAATCCCGAAGAACAGGGCGATTGACAGTGGGAGTCCCACGAAGATTGGATGTAACCCCATGAACTCGGCAGTGTCCGAAAACCATCCTGCCCACCACCATGCGACGGTGAGGCCAGCACCGAGGGCGATGCTCCAGAAGGCGGCGTCGGACGTCCCACGTGGCCAGTAAAACGCGGCGAGCCAGGGGACGAGAACACCGCCGGTCAGTGCGACCGCACCGAAGACGATGAGGTCGATGATTCCAGGGACGACGAGTGCAAGCGCGAGCGAGAAGACCATCAATCCGAGGACGGCAACCCGCGACGCTTGTTGCTGCTTTTCGCTGTCAGCCTCCGGGTTCATATATCGAATATAGATATCCTCGACGAAGTTCGATGCACCCGAGAGCAGGAAGCTATCACCACTGCTCATGACTGCAGCCGCGAGTGCCGCAAGGAGAACGCCAGCGAGCCACGTCGGCAGGATATCGACAGCCATCGTCGGCATCAAGAGTTGTGAGTCCGCAATCGAGGGGTACATCACGATACCCATTGCACCGACGATCAGTGGAACTGGTATGTAAGCGAATCCGATGATACCGTTGAGTGTCGTACCAATGAACCCGTCTCGAGGGCTGCGAGCTGACATCACTCGTTGGAGATATCCCTGTCGGACGAGCATACTCGGAACGAGCGTTACAACGTATCCTGCGATGAGCGTCCATTTCATCGCGAAGAGGTCGAATGCCTGTGGTGCACGTTGGGTCACTTCGGAAGTCATAGCCGAGACACCACCAAACTCGAAGATACCGAGTATCGCCAGCACCCACAGCCCGACGAAGAGAATGATTCCCTGAACGAAGTCGGTCCACATGACGGCGGCCATTCCACCGAGGATGGTGTACGCAGTGATGACGATCGCGCCAAGGATGGCTGCCTGCTCGATAGTGATGATATCACCGAGGAGGAAGCTGATGATAGTTCCTGCCGCCAACCACTGTGCTCCAAGCGTACTTACGAACCGGAGGATATAGAACGGTAACGCGATGAACCGCGTCTTTCCGTCGTAGCGATCCTCCAGCATCGCAGGAATCGTAATATTCGACGTCTTTGGGAGTTTATGTCCGAGGAGGGCCGCCACGACGAAGAAACTCGCAAGTGAAATGCCAAAACTCCAGAACGCCGTGATACTCTGCCCGTCATATGTCGATGCCGACAATCCGATAGTTCCGCCCGCACCGATCGCAGTTGCGAAGAACGACAACGCAACCAGATACCATGGTGCGCCCTTCCCCGCGAGGAAGAAATCTTCGAGGTCTTGCATCCCTTTCTTGTGGAAGTATATGCCGATGCCTAACATCACGATGATGTATGCAACGACAATACCTGCTATGTATGACCGTAGCATTCCTACAGACACGGTTTCACCATCACTATTTATACTTTTCTTTCCACCCAACAGCATGAAAATCACCCAACAATAGTAAACGATCTATTGTCTGCTTTAAAATTCCAATTATTCAATATATACTAAACCGACCTATCCGAGCGACATGGGAAAGACACAAATACACACCCTTTGTCGCTCGGACTATGCAGATCGATGCAGAACGCCTCCAGCGTGACCTGGAGACGAACGCACAGTTCGGATCGGTTGATGTCGATGACGGACATGCACGAACAGTGTTGACGGGTACTGAAGCAGACAAACGTGCTCGGGAATATTTCGTACGCCGACTTCGTGAGGCGGAGATGGACGTTCGTATCGACGGAGTGGGAAATATCGTCGGTCGATGGGTCCCAGAAACCGCGAATCCCGATTCGAAAGCCGTCGCCACCGGTAGCCACCTCGACTCCGTTCCTGAAGGTGGTATCTTCGATGGCCCCTTAGGTGTGTATGCCGGTCTCGAGGCGGTTCGGACGATGCAGGATGCAAACCTTGCCGTCCGTCGTCCGATGGAAGTGGTTTGTTTCACCGAAGAAGAAGGGCAACGCTTTGGTGTCGGTGCATTGGGATCAGCCGTCGCGGCAGAGTCGCTCTCTATCGAAGATGCACACACACTGACTGACGACCAGGGAACGACGCTCGAAACCGCACTCGATTCCATCGGATTTCTCGGTGAGGGTCGAATTCATCCGGAAGAGTGGGACTCATGGCTGGAACTTCACATTGAGCAGGATACGCGACTCGAAGCCGAGAACACCTCTGTCGGGGTCGTAACGGCGATTACGGGTATCGCGCGCTGTACCGTTAGTGTTACCGGAGAGGCAAACCACGCAGGCACGACGCTGATGACCGACCGAACCGATGCACTTGCAGCAGCGAGTACCGTCGTCAACGAGATAGAGACCGCGGCAATTCAACTCAACGAGCAAGACGCACCAACGGCCGTCGCGACGGTTGGATCGTTCGAGGTATCGCCAGGTGCACCGAACGTCGTCCCCGGACGAGTCGATTTTACTGTGGACGTCAGGGACATCTCTCATAAGACGATGCTAGATCTGATAGATCGCGTCCAGGCTAGTCTAGAAACCGTGGAAGCGGAACGTGGCGTCGAAACGTCGTTTTCATTGCCTCGACATCGGAAACCGAGAGAGATGAGTCAACGGTGCCGTCGAGCGGTTCACGAGACCGCAACTGAAGCCGATATTTCTGCAACCGACCTCCATTCCGGCGCGGCTCACGACACGATGCGGTTAGAGCCGTTCACTGACGTTGGGTTACTGTTCGCACCTTCCACGGACGGAATCTCGCATAATCCACTCGAATGGACGGATTGGGAAGATTGTGCCAACTGTACCGAAGTACTCGCAAACTCCCTCTTCTACCTCTCGGACGAATAGTACCCCCTCAGTATCCGGTGTCTCTCGTTATACTATCTCCCCAGTACCTGCGTCAGTAACCGGTTTTGTATTATCCACCTCGAAAACGGCTAACACGCTTACTTACACCGAAACTTCGTAGATATCGCTCACGAACTCGCGATCGATGTGATTCCGGTATTCTATGTATGGGAAACAACTCGAATTATATCATCTTATCGCTGTAGAGTCTCGTTATCGGCCAATTCGATCACACAATGGTAATAATGTGGATCTATTTTGCCACATGAGGGCCCAACAGTACCTATTTTGAATTTAGTGAATTCCATGGTATGGAAACAACTATGCATTCAGCGAATCTGGATGCGTGTATGACGCACCAACCCGACGACAACCGATCGACACAAAGCCTCAAGACGGTAACGACGACACTCGATGTAATCGATGCACTCGAAACTCTCGGCGGTGCGGGTGTCACGGAATTGGCAGACCATCTCGATATTTCCAAGAGTGCGGTCTATAAGCATCTCTATACGCTGAAGGAACGAAAATACGTCGTGAAAGACGGTAACGAATATCGACTCAGTCTTCAATTTCTCCTGTTGGGGGAACATGTTCGAAACCAAAGTCCTCTCTTTCGAATCGGTAAGCCGGAAATCGAGAAGTTGGCGGACGAGACAGGAGAGTACGCACATCTGACGACGGAACAACACGGTCTCGGGATCAATCTCTGTAAGATCCGTGGTGAACATGCTGTCGGAACCGACTACCAAATCGCGAAAAAGCAACGTGCAAACTACCTTCACTCGATGGCAACAGGGAAGGCTATTCTTGCGTCGCTTCCAAAAGAGCGAGTGGAATGGGTCGTCGACCGATATGGACTTCCTGAGATGACCGATTCGACGCTCACTGATCGAGAAACATTGTTCGAGTCACTCGACAAGATTCGAGAGCGGGGGTACGCAGTTAATAACGGAGAGGAGGTCGAGGGCCTTCGTGCCGTCGGAGCACCAATCCACGATCGGAATGGGTCTGTTCTTGGTGCGCTGAGCGTATCGGCACCGGAAACACGACTAAGTGGCGACCAATTTCACAAACACATTCCCGAACTGGTGACGCGGACAGCGAACGTTATCGAAGTGAACCTAAATATGGTCGAACGTTCCTCCGGTACTGGTCCGTTCTAACTGGAATTACAATACTACAGTTGTAATTAGTCCCCATGCGTTTCTCGGTTATTCGCTTCAGGAAAATTTGACGGTTGCTTGTGCCGTGCGGTTCTGTCGCCTCCATGCTGATCTGAATACCGGCTTTTGAGTAGCAAGATGGGGAAGTAACATTCCCCGCTTTACTCCGGTCCCCGAAACGAGCACCCTGATAAGCGAAGGTGGTGCATGTACTCGCGACTGCAGTTTTATCGACATCGGCGGCATGGACCAATCGGTTACTCGTCGAATTTCGTTCGAACATACGAAACATTAAATGCGATTGAGTTGGATGGTAGTAATAGGCATGCAAACCGGAGACACACCGACCGATCCAGTTTCTACGGTGAATACGGCGTTCGAAATACTCGAAGTTCTGCACGAGCGGGAGGGAGCATCGTTGACGACGCTCGCCGACGAACTCGACTTGGCAAAGAGTACCGTTCACCGTCACCTTCAGACGCTTCACCATCGGAAATACGTCGTCTGTGAAAAGAACCGGTATCACCTGAGTCTTCGATTTCTCGAGTTCGGAGAACATGGTCAAACCCGTAAGAAAGGGTATTCCATGGCCGAAGAGAAAGTAAGGGAGTTGGCAGAGAAGACGGGTGAACGCGCCCAGTTTCTGGTCGAAGAACACGGCGAGACGGTGTACGTCCATCGCGAGACGGGAAGCAACGCCGTACTGACGGATCCTGGAATCGGAAAGCGTATTCCGCTACACATGACTTCGGCCGGTAAAGCGATCCTTGCACATCTGCCGAAAGAGCGGGTAGAGCGAATCTTCGATCGATACGGATTGGTGTCCGCGACGGAGTACACGGAAACCGATCCGGAGGTACTGTTCGAGGAGTTCGAACGTATTCGGGAACGAGGATACAGCATCAATAGACAGGAGAACGTGAAAGGACTTCACGCCCTCGGAACGGTCATCAGGGACGGAAACGGTACCATTCTGGGTGCGATCAGCGTTTCCGGTCCGGGGAACCGTTTGAAAGGACCATTTTTCGAAGAGGAACTCCCGAACCTGTTACTCGGAACCGCGAACGAACTCGAACTCAACATCGCTCACGCGTAATCCCCGTCTTTCCTCCTTTGACATTACAGAACTATCGCTGTAACGTGAATCGTGGAACGATGGACTCGAGAGGACACGGAGCGAAACGCGACGGATTCGAATAGTTCGAATACTGCTCTTCGAACCAGTTTCGAAATGCTCTTCATCGGCCGTTCAAGACGACGTGAATCCGATGTTCGAGTATTCCGAACATCACCGCGATTTTATCGTCGAACGTGACCGGAGTATCGTGGAAGAACGTATCGAATGGGTCGGGTACGGAACGGCAGGTCATCAGTTGGGACGACTGACGATCGACTTTCGACTGCCAAACGTTTATAGGATGATGACGGACAGTAGTTACCATGCAATCGGTGTTAGCGGAGACGTGTCTCGGTGAATTCATCGCAGGATTGTCGTACGACGATATTCCGCAGGAGAGTATCGCAACGATTACGCGAGCGTTCATCGACACGATCGGTGTGACGCTGGCAGGGTCGGCCGAAGGTGCCGGGAAGGTGACGACTGAGGCTGCCGGAATCGATCCGGCGAACGCCGACGCGGCGACATTGCTCGGCATCGAATCGGACGCTTCCCCTGATTCCGTGGCCTTGCGTGTCGGAACGGCTAGTCATGCACTCGACTACGATGATCTCTCATGGTCGATGAGCGGGCATCCGAGCGTAACGCTCGTTCCCGCCCTGCTTGCGCTCGCTGATGAAACCGACGCGAGCGGACGTGACCTCGTTACGGCGTACGCAGCCGGCTTCGAAGCAGAGTGTGCCATTGCTCAACCAATTTCCCCCGACCATTATGAGGCTGGCTGGCACGCGACGGCTACGTTCGGCACGTTCGGCGCGGCCGCCGCGACGGCCAATTTGCTCGACCTGGACGAACCGGAAGTCGAACACGCGCTCAATATCGCCGCCTCGATGCCGTCGGGGCTCAAACGGAACTTCGGATCCATGACCAAGCCACTTCATGCCGGCCACTGTTCACGGTCGGGAATCACTGCGAGTCGTCTCGCTTCAAACGGACTCACCGCCGACGAAGCGGCGATAAGCGGTGAACGGGGGTTCTGGGATCTGTATAGCTCGGCGGACTGGAATCGGTTCTCGGTCGGCGATCGCTGGGCGCTACGGTCGGAAGGGATTCACATCAAGGCATACCCTTGCTGTTATTTTACGCACACCTCCATTGCGGCGGCACAGACGCTTCTTGACGGCGGAATCGACCCTGCCACCGTCGAACACGTAACCGTTTCAGCATCGGCGGGTGCTGGCGACGCGCTCCATCACGCGGACCCTGACACCGGTCTCGAAGCGAAGTTCTCGATGGAGTACGCGGTCGCGAGCGCCATCGTTCGGGATAGCATCGACCTAACAACGTTCCGGGACGACGCTCTCGATGACTCGCGCGTGCAGCAAATGCGTGAACGGGTCGAATTCGTCGTTGACGAGGATCTAGCGTACGATTCCCACGAGGCAACTGTGCGTATCGCTACCGCCAACGATACGTATGAACGAACCCGGGAGAATCCACCGGGAGTCCACGACGATCCCTTGACCGATGACGAACTTCGAGCCAAGTTCGAGGAGTGTGCCGGAACGATCATCTCGGACGCGGAAACCGAACGATTGTACGACGTCCTCTCGTCGCTCCCCACACGAACGGATGTCGCGTCGACGATCGCCAGGGACAGCTGAATCGTGCTGAAAACGCGCATCCGATAGGCAGATCACACAGCAACCCCGCGTCGGTTTTATAGTTCCTCGAACGTTCTCCGTGTCTACAACCGATACTTACTCGCACTGCATGAAATGTCGCACTGATCAGCCATGGTGCCGAGCGTTGCTCTGCACGCAATGATCCAACGGATTATCCGGTAATCATTGCGTGGCTCCAATACGTTTAATGCACTCATCCAATACACCATAAATGATGGCAGATCCTATCGATAGCGGGTTAGCGCTATCTCCGACACAGGAAGCCGTTTGTGACGCGATACGGACGGTGTGTCGCGAGTTCGATGACACGTACTGGCGCGACCGAGACGCGGAGGGGGAGTATCCCCACGAATTTGTCAACGCCCTTGCCGAGGAAGGGTGGCTCGGAATCCTCCTCCCTGAAGCGTATGGAGGGAAGGGGTACGGAACCGAGGAAGCGGTAGCGATGATGTACGAAATCGCCAGAAGCGGGGCAGGATTTAGCGGCGCACAGACGGTTCACGCCGCTATCTATAACTCGACGCCACTCGTAAAATACGGGAGCGAGAAGCTCAAAGACGGGCTCCTTTCGCGGGTGGCGAGCGGTGATGCGTGGATCCAGTGTTTTAGCCTCACCGAACCGAAGGCGGGATCGGAGTCGACCGCGATCACCACTCGCGCTGATCGCGACGGTGACGAGTACGTAGTTAACGGCGAGAAGCTTTGGACCTCCCGCATCGACGTCAGTGACTATCTCGTATTGGCCGCGCGAACAACGCCATACGAGGAAGCGGGAAAGAAAACTGAAGGCGTCTCGCTGTTTCTCGTCGATATCGAGCGTGGAATCGAGGATGGGAGTATCGAATTGGAGGAGATCGAAAAAACTGTGAGCGGGGCGGTGAGCTCCTTCCGCGTAACGTACGACGATCTCCGAATTCCCGCCGACCAGCTGATCGGTGTCGAGGACGAGGGGTTCTATCAGGTGCTCGATGGCCTCAACGAGGAGCGATTGGTAATCGCCGCCGAGACGGTGGGTCTCGGGGAACTCGCAATCGAAACGGCTGTCGAGTACGCGAACGAGCGAGAAGTGTTCGGTCGTTCTATCGGAAAGAACCAGGCCATTCAACATCCATTGGCTGCGGCGTTTGCTCGCGTCCAAGCTGCAAAGCAGTTCACGTTCGACGCGGCAACACGGACGAAAGACGCGGATCGAAAAACGATCGGCTCACGGGCAAACACCGCGAAGTATCTCTCCGCCGAAGCTGCCTTCGAGGCGGCGGACGCCGCCGTTCAAGCTCACGGCGGACGAGGTGTGGCCCGCGAATACGACGTTGAACGGTACTTTCGCGAGGCGCGACTCACCCGTCTCGTCCCTCTTACACAGGAACTGGCACTCAACTACGTAGGGGAGAACGTACTCGGACTCCCTCGATCGTACTGACGAATCACGTGTAATAGAGATCCAAAGAGACGCAATATCATGAACGACAACAACACGACGGACGAGACGACGGAGAATCGATTGGTCGAAGGATGGCAGGGCCGCTACTACGAGGACTTCACGATCGGTGACGTGTACAAACATCCGTTCGGGCGGACCGTCACCGAGACGGATAACGTTTGGATGACGAACGTAACGATGAACCTCAACCCGATGCACTTCAATGAGGCCTACGCGTCCGAAACGGAATTCGGTGAGCGCCTCGTCGACGGAACGTTTGTCATCGCACTGGCGGTCGGGATGAGTGTCATCGATGTCTCGGTCAACGCCACCGCGAACCTCGGGTACGACGACGTCCGTCACCATGCACCCGTTTTCCACGGCGACACCATCCTTGCCGAGAGTGAAGTGCTCTCTAAACGGGAGAGCGATAGTCGCGATCACGTCGGCATCGTCGAAACGGAGTTACGAGCGTACAATCAAGACAACGAGAAAGTCCTTTCGTTGAAGCGGACCCCGATGGTGTTGAAACGAGAGTACGCCCAGCCAAGCGCCGCACAGCCACCGGGATGGCCCGAGGGGATCGGTACACAACCAGGCGATACCGAGGCTACCGATGAGTAACTCGACCGACCGCATTCAGGATGGCCTCACCGCCACCGATGCGGCGACGGCCGCTGACACCGTTGATCCCACCGACGTCGTCCTCAGTAGCGGGTTCGGTGGCGTTGGATATCCGAAACGGGTACCCCAGGCGCTGGCCGACGACGATCGCGACATGTCGCTCACCGTCGTCTCCGGTGGGGGCGTCGGCGGCGAAATCGATGACGCACTGGTTGCGGCAGGCCAGATGGCTCGCCGGTTTCCGTTTCAGACTCGCGAACGTTCCCGTACTGCGATCAATGACGGTGAAATAGCTTTCCACGATCGCCACATCTCGCGGTTCGGCGATGAGGTTCGGCTTGGCGATGTCGGTGATCCTGGCGTCGCAATCGTCGAAGCCGTCGCCGTCGGTGAGAACTGGTTGATTCCCACGACTTCGATCGGACACACGCCGTCGTTCGTCGCTGCTGCCGACCGCCTCATCGTGGAGGTAAATCACGAGCAACCGCGTGAACTAGAACACATCCACGACGTCTACCAGCGTGATCTTCCTCCGAACCGCGATCCAATTCCTATCACCGAACCGATCGAACGAATCGGTTCCGCAGCGATATCGTTCGATGCCGAGAAGCTCGTCGCTGTCGTCGAAACGGATCGTTTCGACGACCCGTATTCATTCAGGGAACCGACTGACGTCGACGGCGTCATCGCGGACAACCTCCGGTCATTTTTGGAGGCGGAACTGGAGCGAAATCCGACGCTACGGGACCGCATCAATCTCCAGTTCGGGGTCGGGAGCCTCGGAAACGCGCTTATGGGTGCACTCTCCGAGATCGACTTCGGCGACCGCGAGGTGGTGTACTTCGGCGAAGTGTTCCAAGACGGTCTCCTGGACGCCATCGACGAAGGGTTGCTGGCAGGGGCGAGTGCGACGTCTCTCGCGCTCTCGGTCGGAGGTCAGCAACGACTGTTCGAGGATATCGAGCGATACGCCGAGGACGTCGTCCTTCGTCCCGCCGACGTGTCGAACAATCCCGCTCTCATCGACCAATTCGGGGTCGTGGGTGTCAACAGCGCCGTCGATATCGATCTCTACGGTAACGCGAACGCGACCCATATCGGCGGGACGAACGTCATCAACGGCATCGGTGGTGGCGGTGATTTCAATCGTAACTGCCGCCTTGGGATCATCGCGCTGCCGTCGACCGCTGGAGACGGGTCCATCTCGCGGATCGTCCCCAGCGTCGCACATGTCGACCATACCGAACACGATCACTCCGTCGTCGTTACGGAACACGGCGTCGCCGACCTTCGTGGGTTGAGTCCCACGGAACGCATGGAACGGATCGTGGACCTTGCACACCCCGATTTTCGTGCCGACCTCCGAAAGTACAGGGATCAGGCCCTTGATGAGGGTGGCCATATCCCGATGTGCACGGACTTCGAGTTCCGGTAGCCCGAGCGATCGACCACTTCGGTTCCCTCGAGTATCATTATAGACGCTCATATTACTGTAAATTTTGTGAACGACGATAATTTTATTAATAACAGTGATAATTGTGGTCTGTATATGTCTGACGACAGTGTATCGCGCCGGAACATACTGAAAGGCGCGACGACGATGGGAGCGATCAGCTTAGCCGGTTGTACCGACGGCCTCAGCGGCGGAAGCGGCGGTGAGGGCAATTATCAAATGACCATCGCTGGCACTAGTTCCGGGTCGTCGACCCAACAGGCAGCACAGGCACTCGCACGGGCCGCACAACAACACAGTGATTCCGTTTCGATCTCCGTCCAGGTTACGGATGGCTGGACGGCCAACCTCTACGAGTTCGACAACGGTAACTTTAGCTCGATCGGCGTCGACAACAACTCCCTCTCGAAGGCGATGAACGACGAGGGACCGTTTGCGGACAAATCGATCGATTCCCTCCCGATGCAGGGATTCGTCTTTACGAATCTCGAGATTCACTGGGTTGCGATGGAAGGTTCGGGCATCAAGTCGACCGCGGACCTCCGGGATGGCGGCCACACCATCTATCCCATTCAACCCGGGTTCGGTACGCGATTACTCACTGAGGAAGTGATCAAGGAGGCAGGACTCTGGAAACAAAACGATATCCTCAACGTCGACACCAGCGATATTCCCGGCGCCGTGGAGGAGAAACGTGCCGATGCGCTCTGCATTTACGGAGCGAACGGGGTTAACCTATCGAGCTGGGTACAGGAGGTCGACGTCCGCAGCAACGGCGGCCTCTACCTGATGGAAGTCGACGACGAATTCCGTCAGGCCATCAAGAACGTGCCAGGTGCGATCGTGAACGAGTTCGACGACTATCCATACGAGTGGGAACAGGACGTGACCAAGGTCACGGATACGACCACCGCATGGGTTCTCTCCGGTCAGTGGGCGTTCGGTCCCGACGTCCCCGCCGATGCGGCAAAAGAGGTCGCTCGTCTTTCCACAGAACACCACGACACCATTCGCGAGGCTGATCCCACGGCGCTCGACCACTCCGGCATGAACTCGATGACTACCGCCGTCATCCCTGACCTGGAGATTCATCCGGGCGTTGCCGAATACTGGCGGAACAACGATGTCTGGAACGATGATTGGAAAGAAGGCTCGACGAACGAATAGACTGTTCCCGACCGTACGATTCAGCAACTGAACGTCAATCAGAGCACCCAAACCCTGACACAACTCATGCACGAAAAATCGACAAACGATACTGAACTACCGATTGACCGGGGTGACCGGTCGTGACCGAGGCAACGGCGGATGACTTGGACCCCGGAGATGGTCAGAAGTTCGAGACCGAGCGCCCGGGAGATGCCGAACTGTTGTCCATGCGAAACGTACTGATCGGCATCTCGGTCCTCTTCTGGGTGTTCGTCATCTGGTACGCCTGGGATCAGACCATCCCCCGTGCGCAGTACGGCGTCATCTTCTTCGGAATCATCCTCGAACTGTTCGTCCTCACCGAACTGATGGAGCTTGCAGGCGGTGGTCGGGGTTATCTTCCCACCGACGTCAAACGAGCCTATGGTCCCGGTAACAGGATCGAAGCGTTGTTGTTGACGTTCTCCGCAATCGACGTGGCAATCACGTGTCTGTACGTCGCGACGCAGTTCCAAGCGTTGTACGTCACCAGACAAGGCAGGGCACTCCAGTACGAAATCTACATGGCGGCGGTATTCACGCTCGTCGTGATCTATCTGACTTGGCGGTCGTTCGGCCCGACCTTCCTGTCTATCATCCTTCTGGGGATCGCTTACGGCCGCTGGGGGATGTTCGCACCCGGCCCGCTCTCACACGGCGGTATCGGTTGGGACAGGCTCATGCGTGTTCTCGTCCTCAGCGTCGGGGGATTTTTTGGCTTCCTGACACAGTTGGTTGCGGCGTGGATTGCACTGTTTTTGCTCTACGCCGGGTTCCTGAAGGCGTTTGGCGCGTTCGACCTTATCATGCGCCTGGCGTTCCGTTCGGCTAGGTACATCGATTCGGGAATCGCACAGACCGCCGTGCTGTCCTCGGCCGTCGTAGGATCGGTCAACGGCAGTCAAACAGCAAACGCCGGGATGACTGGCTCGTTCACCATCCCACTTATGAAGCGGAACGGTATGAAACCCGAAACTGCGGGTGCGATCGAGGCCGTCGCCTCAACTTCCGGTCAAGTGCTCCCGCCAGTGATGGGGGCTGCCGCATTCATCATGGCATCACTGATAACCGGCATCACATACGCGGACGTCATCGTCGCCGGCTTGATCCCCGCAGCAGTGTTGGTGGTGACGATCTTCATCGCGGTACACTACGTTTCCGTGCCACAACTCAACGACACCGACCCCGAAGCTCTCATCGAGGATCCGATGGATCGGTCGGAGTTCGTCATCGAGAGTCTGAAGTACGGCATTCCGCTGGCGATCTTGATCTACAAGCTGGGGATCGAACAGGTGACGGTGATGACCGCCGCGCTGTGGACGGCAACGGCGATGCTCGCTACCGGCACGCTGGTTCCCTTGATTCAGGCCGCGATCGGAACGAGCGGGGAGTCCGTCGGAACGTCCGCCCATCGAAGCATCTGGGAGACGCTTGACGGCGCACGCGAAGGAGTGGTCGTCCTCGCGCCGGTTGCGATCATCCTTGGTGCGATAAACGGCGTCGTGGACATCCTTACTGCGACAGGGGTTCCGACATCGATTTCGCTCACTCTGATGGATCTCTCGGGCGGCGTACTGTGGATTGCAGCCATCCTCGCGATGATCATCTGTATTATCCTCGGATTAGGGATGCCCACGACGGCGTCGTACACGATCGTCGCGCTACTCATCGCGCCGACGCTCATCAATCAGTTCTTCCTACCGGAACTCGCGGGGCACTTCTTCGTATTCTATGCGGCGATTCTCGCGGGACTCACGCCGCCGATCGCGACCTGCGTCGCTGTGGCCTCCGGGATCGCCGGTGCTGACTTCTGGAAGAGTTGTTGGGAGGCGATCAAAATATCCGCACCGCTGTTCATCCTTCCCTTCGCGTTCGTCTACCATCCCGAAATCGTCTCCGCTCAACTAAACGGGCAGGTGCTCACGTCCGGTGCGTTCGCGATGATCGGGGCGATCACGATTATTCACGGGATCAACTACCCGTTCTCGTTCGAAACGTCGATCACGCTTCCGGCTCGGTTCGCCTTCATCGTGATGGGTATCGTCATTATGCTCTATCCGTCATCGACGGTGCAGGTGATTGCATTCGCCCTCGTCGTCGCGATGTACATCGTTCAGGCGTTCGTCGGGCGGCCAGACCCAACTGGCGTTTTCCGCAGCAAAATTGGCACTTCCAGTGGACGACAACCCCGACCGAGTGAATCGAAGCGCGAGTAGCTTCCCAGTTCCATCCGCGCTTGTCGTCGCTTTTTCCGGAATCAATTTTGTTGGTCGCTCTGACGTTTGAGTCTCAATCATGGGCGTCTACACGATGGGGAGATCCTTGGGACGGAATGGAGTTACGAGCACCAGGGGACAACTATTCAAGTCCGGGCAGGCCGTCGAGCGTTGAATGTGAAGGTGGACTCCGCTCGCGTTGTCAGAATGGTTGTCTAGTGACTTCGAAGGTGTAGCCTCGCGTTCCATCCTTGGACCCGCGAATTCGGCGACGCGATAGCTGACACCGTTTCGACCGAATATACCCTAGCGGAGTGATCCAGCGTTATACTGTCTACCATCCGTGATTCTCGCCAGACACCTAATCCATTAAGGCACCACAGGAAATGTTGACCTCGGTGGCAGTCATTGAGCGAGCCCGGTCTGAGGCCACGAAGGAGGCGACATCACCCACGTCGGCTAGCGTTGCAGCCCGTTTCAACAAGGTTTCGTCTTCGATTTCCGAGGCGATCTCTTCCATACCTGAGACCGACTCGGGGATGGACTCGGGGATACCGCCGGTTTTCAACGTGACGACGCGGATACCATGCCTCCCGAGCTCGACGGCCCACTGCCGGCGGAGTCCTTCGATAGCGTCGAGTGCGGTTTTGAAGCCACCCAACCCGGGAAACGTCTGCGGGCCATCCCCCCCGAAAAATAAGATTACTCCCGACTCCTGTTCGATCATGTGTCGAGCGGCCGCCCTCGTGGTCAGGAACTGTGTTCGCATCGCGGTCGTTATCGGCTGCAGGAAATCGTCCACGGTGATCTCTAGCAATGGTTCCTGAACGTCTCCGTACCCGATGAGATTGAACGAGATATCGACGTGCCCGGCCTCCTCGACAACTATATCGACGTACTCGTCGACGGCCTGCTCGTCAGTTGCGTCGACGACAGCGGTGTCAACGTCGCCATCGTTCGAACGAATGTCATCGGCGACCTCGTCGAGATTCGCCTGAGTGCGACCGGCGAGGAAGACCCGCGCTCCCTCGCGGGCGAACGCTCGGGCCACCGCACTGCCGATGTGACCCCCCGCCCCATAGATCACGGCGACTTTGCTATCGAGTATCATGGGGGTCTACCTTCGCTGGCTATGGTATTAATCGATTCTGCCGGACGAGGCTGCATTTTCTGAGGGGGAGCTTCGAAGTACGCGAAATTCGTGCCATTCAGATGACCGGCCCAATCAGCATCGATCGGACTGGTTTTCTCGACATCGGGCGGTTATCGCCGTGATCCCCGAATTCATTCATCTAGCGTTTCCAATTCATCCGAATCAGCGTTTGATGTCACGAGCAACACTGGATAGATCGTTGTCGAACTGATGACCGCGTCCGTCGAATTCGCGAACCGTCGCCTGCGGGAGGAGTTCTCGGTACACCTCGAGGTGAGAGAATGGTACCCATTCGTCATCGCGGCTGTGGTACAGGAACACGGGTAGTCCGCTCGCAAGCTCCGATGCAACGTCGCGATGTAGTTCGAGCTCGCTGGATTGCCAATCCTCCACACCCCAGTAGGGGGCTGCGATGAGGTAAACACCAACGATGGTCGATCTCACCCCCTCTTCGGAGAGGTATTTCAACAGGACCGAACCCCCTAACGAGTGCCCGACGAGAACCACCTCGCCAGTTACCGCAGCGAGTTCCTCGTCGATCTGGTGTTTCCACTCCGTATACGTAGGACGAGCTTCGTTCGGCATCCTCGGAAACCGAACGTCGTATGCAGCCCCCAGCTTGTCCTGTAGGCTCACCGCCAATTTTTCGTCTTCCTCGTATGCCCCCTCTCCGGCACCGTGGATGAACAGCACGTGTTTTTTCATCGATCTTGTCTCATCATCCTGATCCCTCGGCAACTCGCCTGCATTCCCAGATTCATTGACGGTCGTCTTTCGCGAACCGGATAGAGGAGAGATCGGAAATCGAACACCTATTCTGCCTCTACGGTTCAGCCTCATCTGTCGACTCGATACCTGAGGATCACGACGCCCGTTCCGGTCGTTTTCGTGTCGAGGAGTTCCAAATCGATTCGCTCGTCCCCCTGCCTGAAGAGTCGCTTCCCGCTCCCCAGGATCAACGGATGGATCATGAGTTGGTACTCATCGACGAGATCGTGCTCCATCAGCGTCTGGACGAATTCGCCGCTGCCGAAGACCCGGAGGTCTCCGCCGGGCTGTCGTTTCAACTCGGCGACTGCCTCTGCCGCGTCGCCCTCAAGTAGTGTCGAATTCTCCCACTCCACCTCTTCCAGGGTTCGCGAGGCGACGTACTTGTCGATGTCGTTCATCAGGTCGGCAAATTCCCCATCGTTCGTCGCTGTCGGCCAATACGCGGCGAAGATCTCGTAGGTCTTTCGTCCGAGCAGGAAAGCGTCCGACGTGGCGATCCCTTCGGAGACGGACTCTTCAAAGACCTCGTCGATGTACGGCATCTGCCAACCTCCGTGTTCGAACCCACCTTCGGCGTCCTCGTCAGGACCGCCCGGTGCCTGCATCACCCCATCGAGCGTTAGAAACTCGCCAACGATTACGTTTCTCATGTTTTGTTTTCCTCCTATTTCTGAAGGTAGTACGTTACGATGTGCAACCGAAGATGTGTTACCTTGAGGACGTCTGCCCCTCCTCGTTATCTTCGGTTCGACCGTTCCGTCCCACCCGTCCTAAGACGGGTGCAACCGACGTACGCTCCCTAGTGGCTTAACCATATAGACGGGTCTTGACGGTAAGATATACCGCCCCCACACGCTCACGAGGCGGGTTCGCATACCAAATGGATTTTTAGACGTGCCGTCGACGAATGATGGGGAACTCCCGTCTTCGTGACGAATCTCCAAGACGGGTCGAAAGGCCGTGACGTTCTGTGGACGCTAACGTCGGTGCTAGCACATCGTGAACGAGTACAAGCACATCAAGTGCGATTTCCCATCGAAGACGTCCTCGAAAGGCTACCACGTACGGTCGTTCTACTTTGTATTCGCCGTGTTGCTGAACAATACCTGCTCACCGACTTCTTGCTGAAAGCGGTAATAATGGTCCGCCTGCGGGTTGATGTGTCAGAGATCATTGTCTCTCCAATGATCCTTCCTGACTGAGCGCTTGAACCTTGCTGGGACCGCCCCTGGGAGTTGTAACGGTGGTCCGCTTCCGGGGGTTCGATATCGGCGCTTGATCGCCGAGGGGAACCACGACCCACCGAGATTCGACCCAAGACTATCGTAGTGACTATTTCTATCCTGGCGCAGATTTGATATCGCACTATACAATTTATATTTTCTTAACAGACTGAATTCTACTGGTAGAGTCGTTGTAAACCGCGTTTACGCTGACGGTGGTGTTTCGCCTTTCACTTCCGCATATTTCACTAAGCGGAAGTGGAAATGGGTGGATTGCCGCCCTCGGTGAAGCAGATTTCATCGCTTCAAACGGTTTGGCGTCTCTATTAGTAGCGATGGGACCGATAGTAAATCTCGATCGAATAGGGAATCGTTTCGTACGCCGATTGATTCTACACGTCCAGATCGACTCTGTCTCGCTCAGATACATGGCGAAATCCTCCGATGTTAGGACGGCCTCTCTGTTGACAACCTCTCCATCGACGAGAAGCGATCACAGCTCAGTGATCGAAATCGTAGCGTCAGCTGAAGCGGAGGGTATGCCTCCTGTATTAGTTGATCGAAGCCATAACGACAGATCTAGCCACGTTCGTGTGCCTATTTTTCATTTAAATCCGTCTTCACTCACGGCTTCCGGTACCTCAACGTCATAAATACTAAGCGCATGGGATTCCTACATATCTGTTGTAAGTTTATCTGCCTTATTTCCTCTTCAGAAATATATATCGACTGCAAATCAGAATATTTGACTTGATTGTTATTGGTTTCTATGCCGTGGTTTTAACCAACAAATACAACCCAATATACGATGATTTGTTGGTCAAATAATTCCGACAGTACGTTTCTATGTGGTCTAATATTGATGTGAGTTCTGCTAATCAGTATCGTACATAAGTCATCTATCATTCGTGGGGATTAGTGCGGAAGAAATTAAGTGGTAAGCGATCGTAACTGCTGCATAGATCATGGAGTATGTAGACGAAGCGAACCAATTCATTGTTCGACTCGATCCTGGTGACCAAGTCCTTGATTCCCTCAGCCAACTCAGAGAAACTGAATCAATCGAGAGTGCGTTTTTTACGGGAATTGGGGCCGTCGACGAAGTAACACTCGGACATTACGACGTTGAGCGGCAGCAGTACCACGAAGAGACGTTCAAGGGCGAGTTCGAGGTAACCAACTTCACTGGAAATATCGGTCCGGACAAAATTCATTCCCACATTCAATTAGGGAAGCGTAATTTCGAATCAATTGGTGGTCACTGTAGTGGTGCTCGCGTTTCAGGTACCTTCGAACTCATTGTTCAGAAAGGCGAAACACCGTTACGTCATCAACTTGATGAACGAACTGGACTCAACGTATTTGAACTCTAATTCTCTCATCAACTGTTCTATATGGATTTTATCCCCTAATATAGGGGATAAAATGTGCTGAGTCGATTTGTTTTGCCCATCCTATATCAAGAGAGAACCACAGAACTGGTGAAGCGACTCGACAATTTCTTCAAAACTCAAGTAGTAAAGCCAATACACGCCATAGAATTCCACTAGTGATAGTGAGAACGGCTGGTCATCCCCTCTCGGAACAGATACGAAGACGACATGATGGATTCCTATCAACGCATGTTTTCTAAAATGGATTGGAATTACGATTAATCCACGTTCCTAAAACTACGAACGTATAAATCTCGATGTATATTTGGTATCCACGTTATTGAACATGTGAATCATAGTTCTCACCGTAGTAACTGCGTAGGTTAGTTTACTGGCTATACTAGTAGTTAATTGAGATCGTACTTGAACAGCTCTCAGCAGGAAACTATTTAGACCGAATACCGAGTGTAACGCGCTCGTGGTGGTAGACACAGATACGAAGGACCGATTTGATTCGTATTGAACGGCTGACTAGAACCTATCTCATTCAAAGTCCGCACCCTGCGTGAGACCTATTAAATTTCCTAAAGACGCTCCGATTAACGTTCTTGACCTGACAAAGATAACGTGATTCAGCCCTCGCGACGTCCACGACCGATATGCATTCGAAAGTCGACCTCGTTATTGACAAATTGGTAGGAACAAACCATATGAGTACAAAATACTAACGCAGAACTATCTGTTTAGAATTGTTAATCGGATTTTTTTCCTTATTGAACCTCCTTCAATGGGGAGTGGCCTGTGTCCTAGGTATTACAGGACTAGCCATGTAATGCACCGATGGTACACGCCTAACCTCCGCTGAGGGGTCACTGAAGTACGGTGTGTAGGGTGGACATCACGATCCACTCTTACAGGCGGACGAAACAAGCGCGAACGGAGGCGATCTGGTGTCCAACAATGGTGGTCAGCGGAAAACGCAACACACTGTGCCGATGTTTTTCGACCGCATCTATAGTCCGATCAACGGGGGATGCGTTTACAAGCCATGAGGCCGCTCGCGTACTTATGCCACATGGTAGTCGAACCATGTTTTGGAGCCAAACATCCTCCTGCCGGTCAGTCGCCACATGTTTCCGACGACGATGTTTGTCACCCGGTCCCCATAAGCCGGTGAGGGCCTGGCGTTGTGTGGCGTGATGATCATGCTCTGGCCTTACCACTGCGAGTAGTCATTGGGAGTGTCTCCTGTCGTTCAGTGTTCCCCCACCAGTGGCCTCGCCCAATGGACAGAATGCAATGCGGCAACGTGATTCGCCGCGGGTATTCCGTAGGTTCTGATTTGTAGAACCAGCACGTCCATAGGATTCGTGGGACGAGTTATTTCCCGTACCGAGCGCCTTCATGTCCGCCTCCGCGGCCAGGATCGGATCGGTTTGTCCGTTCTACTAGTTCTGTCCAATGATACTGGACACAGTTTGCTTAGCGACTCGATTCTGTTTGACACGAAAAATCATTCCGCAGGCAGACTGACGTGAGGACGATATCGGGATACCTGCATGGTAAAAGTGCGCCTCGATACAGCGGTCCGATAGTTTTCGGTCGACTACGGCTCTGACGGTGTATCCGTAGTGACGATTGCCCCGAGAACAACGAAGACATCTTTGAACGAGAATGTTTGGCCGGAGGACCTGTCGTGAGTCGAAGAACGGGCCAAAAGCGTCCCGTCGCCCGCTGCGGGACGGCGGAAGACGTCAGCGGCCTCACGGTATTTCTCGTATGTGAACTTGAACTACCTCACCGGCGAGATGACTACGTCGACGGCGAATTAACCCTATAAGGGTATGGAATTCAGTAGTGTTTGGACTTTAGTTCGACCACATTTGCTGTGTTTTGGAGCGCCGGAAGCAGTTCCTCCTGGATTCGTTCGGGGGTATAATCGTGCTTCGGTCCAGCGACAGAGATGGCAGCATCGGGGGTCTCAAAGTCACTCTCGAGTAGGATGGCGACGGATTTGACACCTTTGACGCGCTCCTCGGCCTCGACGGCGTACCCCTGAGACCTAATTGTCTCGATCTCGTCAAGCAGGGCGTCACAGTTGCTGATCGTGTGCTCTGTTGCCCGTGGGAGCCCATGGCTGTCGGCGATCTCAGTGATCTCCTCGTTTGACTTCTGAGACAGTAGCGCCTTGCCGAGCGCTGTCCAGTGCATCCGGGTGTACTCACCAGTCGGCGCGTTATTGAAGATGGCACCGGTCGGCTCGGTTCGATACAGCATCACCCGGTAGCCGTCTTCCTCGCATCCTATGGTGGCGACCTCACCCGTCGCCAGTGCCAGATCATCGATTTCATTGCGGCCTACCTGATATAGGTTGTTGTTATGTCGGATCTGCCCTCCTACCCTTAGGAATCGGAGGCTAAGTTGATACTCCCCGTTTTGCTTGACCGCGTATCCGGCATCTTCCAGTGTCTTGAGATATATATGGGCCGTGCTCTTTGGGATGTCCATATGGTCCGCCAGCTCTCGGACCCCACAACCGTCGAGTTCCCCCACGTTCTCGACGATCTCGAACACGTTTTTGACCGCCTTGATCCGGTTTGGCTTGTTTGTCATTGTGTATCTGTCACGTACCAATGCCTCAATATTACTTTCGAAATGAGTCCAATATTACTGGACACCTGCCTTCATAATTAATGATGTTTTAATATTGTTCGTACCGTCAGCGGTTACCGTTGAATTGTGACTCAATTGGTGGACGAGCGTGGACTAATGGCATAGGAACGAGAGAGGCGAATACGGTGGAACGATGAACCGTCATCACAGTTGATCAGAGGAAAGAACGGCATGCCTACGCGCCAATTCGGCAGGCCAACGATGCGTCAGTCGATCTATTGTTGGGTCTGTTCCAGCAGACCTCGCATGTAGCCGACCGCGAACAGCCGCCCCTTGGTATGGTAGCCAGGGTTAGAGTTGTCCTCGTCGACCATTGTCGGGACGTGATCCGGACGCATCACTACGTTGTCGGCAACAGCGTCCCGGTATGCTTCCATCGCCGCGAGCATGTCATGGGGGCCCTCGTCGTGCCACGTCTCGACGAAGTTGTTGGCGTCACCTTCGACGTCCCGGAAGTGGACGAAGTTGATGCGATCGCCGAACCGCCGGATCGTCGCCGGGAGGTCGACGCCCATTGCGGCGAAGTTGCCTTGGCAGAACGTTATGCCGTTGTGCTCGCTATCGTAGATGTCGAGGACGCGCTGATATGCCTCGGGACTGTTGACGATTCGAGGAATTCCGCCCAATGACTCCCGTGGCGGGTCGTCCGGATGGAGACCGAGCTTCACCCCCGCCGCCTCTGCGACTGGCGTAACCTCTTGCAAGAAGTATTCCAGCGCATCCCAGATATCTTCGCTCGAGGCATTGACTGCCGGTTCTACCCCGTCCCTATGCATCCGGTCGTTTGAGTACGCAGTCACCAGCGAGCCGCCGCGAGCCTCGACGTGCGTCTCGGTGCGCGCCCAGCGGATGCCAATCATCCAGTCATAACAGACGACCGGAATATCGAGCTGTCCGCAGTGCTGGATGAACTGCTTGAATTCTTCAATATCCTCGTCGCGACCTTCCCGTCCAAGCCTGACGCGGTCGGTCAGTGGAACGCTCCCCTCAATGACGCTGATGTTTAGCCCTGCGTCCTCGCACCAATTTTTGAGACGCAGAAGGTCGTGATACGACCAAGAGGTCTTGCCGTCTCCGATCTCTAAGGTGTGTATAACGGCGTTCTCTATGCCCATCTGTTTGGCAAGTTGCCATCTCTCGTCTGGCTGTGGCGGTTGGACTACCGCTAAGTCGACCATAGCGTGACGAATTAGAACCACGCTTAAATAGATTTGTTTTGAACGGATTTCTGCCGAAACCTTCCTCTTCGTCCGGCGGCAAAAGCGTGTGAGGTCAGGGGATGTGAGCGGATCAGTCAGGTCCGGGAAAAAATAGAAATACGCCCTCGTGCAAACCTTTGATGAACCACGAATGAGCGACACGTTTGCAGGAGACGCAGCTATCGTCACGGGCGCATCGAGAGGTATCGGAAGCGGAATTGCAACTAAACTCGCGGAACAGGGAGCGTCAGTAGTGGTCAACTACCACTCTTCGAAGGACCGAGCGGAGTCAATCGTCGACGAGATCACCGACCGGGGAGGTGAGGCCGTTGCAGTACAGGCTGACGTGAGCGACGAGGATGATGTGGTAGCGATGGTCGAGGCGACTGTCGACCACTTCGGCTCGCTGGACGTGATGGTGAACAATGCAGGCATGACGACAGTCGGCCCAGCGGAGGAGATCACCGTCAAGGATTGGCGGCAGGTGATCGACGTAGACCTGACTGGCGTGTTCATCGGTTGCCGTGCCGCAGGGCGACAGATGCTCTCCCAGGACGACGGCGGGGCGATCGTCAACGTCGCGTCGATGATGGGTGAGATGGGATTCCACATGCGGGCGCCATACTGTGCGGCGAAGGCAGGCGTCATCAACCTTACTCGAACGCTTGCTGTGGAGTGGGCGGAAGATGGCGTCAGCGTGAACGCACTCGCTCCGGGGTTTATCCAGACGGACATCACGGACCAGACGCAGGATTCGGTAGGGTACACCGACACCGACATCCGTCGGCGGACGCCGATGGCGCGGTACGGCACCGTCAAGGAGATGGCCAACTGTGTGAGTTTCCTGGCACGAGGTGATAATTACGTAACCGGGGAGGTGCTCCGGGCCGACGGCGGATGGGCCTCGGACGCGTGGCGGTACCGCGAGAATCGCGCGTAGCGGCGTCGAACGCACTATCAGCAAGAACAGTGGCGAAATTCTCCTCGGAGAAAAGATTTTTATTATTAAGGCAGAACCTGTGTGATGAACCATGGTAAATGGAGCTTCCGGTGTCAGTAGACGGTCATTAGTCAAAGGACTCAGCACAGGCGTTATCGCTTCGATGGCAGGCTGTTCGGGCAACAGTGGCGGATCCGAAGGAAATAACTCAGGCGGTAGCGGCGGTGGTGACGCTGACGTGAGTTTCACCATCGCTAGTACGTTCGAACCAGAACACGTCTTGGTCAAGGCTACAAAGAACTTCAAGAAGAAAATCGAATCCGAGTCAGACGGTGACGTTTCGGTCGAGATCAGCGCTGGCGGTTCATACGGATCCGAGGACGAGATCGGCGAGCTCGTCAATCAGGGTGGTGTCGAAGCCCACGCTGCCGGGAGTTTCCCCTACTTCCAGTATGCACCTGCATACTGGTTCTTCGGTTGTCCGTTCGTCATCTCGGACTACGATCAGCTCCTCTCGGTGCTGGACAGCGATAAGATGCAAAAGGGTCACGACACCCTGAAAAAGAAAGGAAATCAGCGCCCCATCGGCCAACAGATCTATCGCGGGAACAGGAACTTCACGTCCAACAAGCCGATAAAGAGTCCGCAGGACGTAAAGGGATTGAACCTCCGACTCCCCGAGCTCGATCCATGGGTGGCGACTTGGAAGGAAGTCGGAGCGTCGCCAACGCCCATCGCCCTCGACGAGCTGTACAGCGCTCTCGAAACGGGGACGGCCGATGCTTCCGAAGGCGGTGCTTCGCAGATTTCCTCGTTCAACCTCAACGAGGTACAGAGCCACCTCAGTCTCACCCAACATCTGGTGGCCAACGGGAACATGTACATGAATGAACAATTCTTCCAGGGCCTCGACCAGACATATCGGGATATGATTCTCGAACTCGGAGAAAAAGCGACTGAGGAGGCATCACAGACCGCAATGGATCGCGAAGAGAATCTTATCGACGAACTCAAATCGAACGGGATGACCGTCGTGAAGGATGTCGATCACGAGGCGTTCCGTTCGGCCGCCAAACCTGCGGTCAACCGGTTGTTCAAGAACACCTGGGAATTCGACTGGAAGACGATTCAGAACTTGTAGTGTTATGCAACGTACCAACACTGAAATGACCACACCAACTAACAATGGAAGTTGATCAATCACTCGATCTGAGAAAAGACACTCTCTTCGACAGGGCTGTACTGTACACAGCTACAGCCCTTTTCACTCTCACGATCGTTCTCACAACGGTGCAGGTTTTCGTCCGATGGTTCAACATCCCGACATTTGGGGTCCTTCATTGGACGCAACCGGCGGCAAAGTTCTTGTTCATCATCGCGACCTACTTCGGAGCGGCCGTCGCCATCCGGAATGGCGAACACATCTCGATACGGTTCATGCTGGAACGGATCAAGAATTGGAACACCAACGTCGGAAGATTACTCAGTATCTTCAGCGACCTCATCGTCATCGGGTTTCTCGGCGTCGCTCTTCGAGCGACGGTCGTGATGGCCACCGACGCTTGGTCGACGTCCATCGGGGGAATCGGATTCGTCACGTCTGGCTATATCTACTTCGGCATAAGCATTGGAATCTCACTGACGATATTGTATGCCGCCGTAGACCTCGGAGTTACCATGAAACGAATCGCCACCGGTTTCGGCACAGACGGGCCGGAGACGGAAATCGGGGAGGGAACGATCGATGAATGAACTGCTCGTTCTCAGCGGGTTGCTGCTAGGGGTACTTCTCGTACTGTACGCGCTGGGCGTTCCCGTGGCGATTGCGATGGGATCCACCGTTGTCATCGTTATGCTCTCCCCCTACGGCAACGGTATTAACTACGGCGTCATTGCCCAACAGCTGCTTTATGGGCTCAACAGTTTCACGATGCTGGCGATCCCATTCTACCTACTCCTGGGACGGCTGATGAACCGCATCGGGATGACTCAGCGCATCTTCGACCTGGCCAATTCCATGGTCGGCCAGTTCCGCGGCGGGATCGCCCATGTCAACATCATTGCTAGCATGATCTTCTCGGGGATGTCTGGGCTGGCAGTGGCCGACGCGGCCGGTCTCGGCCGTGTGGAGTACGCAGCCATGCGCGATCAAGGGTACGAAAAGGACATCTCGCTCGGCGTAACCGGCTCCTCCGCGATTATTGGACCGATCATCCCGCCGAGCGTGCCGATAATTATTTATGCCGTGCTTGCCGGTGAATCTATTGGACAGCTGTTCATGGGCGGCGTGGTGCCAGGGATTCTCATCGGTCTGTTCCTCATGATGCTCGTGTTCGTTTTCGTCTACCTGCGAGGGTACGAGACCGAGGACTCGTTCAGCCTCGCTCAGTTCTGGTCATGTCTCAAGAATGCAGTCTTTCCCCTTCTGGCCCCAGTACTGATCGTAGGGGGGATCGTAACCGGTCTCTTTACGGCTACGGAGGCGGGCGCAATTGCCGTGGTTTACACGGTTCTCTTAGGTGCGTTCGTCTACAGCGAACTCACGCTCGGCGAACTGGTAGAAGAGCTCCAGTACAGTATGGTCGAAACGTTCTCATTAACATTCATTGTCGGCATTGCGTCGCTGTACGGGCTGGTCGCGCTACAGCTCCGGCTTCCCATACTTATGGCAAACCAGATCACCGGTTTCTCCTCCGACCCCACAATCGTTATGCTACTCCTGGTTGGCGTCCTATTGATCGTCGGAACGTTCATGGAGACGATCGCGGCGATAACGATTCTCGTGCCGATCTTCCTCCCAATACTCAAGATCGCGAACATCGATCCAATCCACTTCGGAATCGTAATGATCCTGACGTTGATGCTCGGTCTCCTGACACCGCCGTTCGGCGTTATCCTCTTCGTATTAGAGAAAGTGACCGATGCGAGTCTCGAAGAGGTGATGCGGGCCATCGTCCCATACTACGTTCCGATATTACTTGCTCTCCTCCTTACGATATTCTTCCCGGATATCGTCATGATTCCGGCGACCGAGGTGATGAGCGGCTGATATTAAAGCCACGTTCAGTCATTCGCCCATTATTCGGCGATGGCTGGGCCGACGGGACATTTTTAGTTGCGTATAAAATTGAGTCCGGCCACTTTCGAAAGATGCAAACGGGAGGGCGAATCCGACGAAATGCGAATCTACGCCGAAATGATGCTGACGCTGGTTACATGGTTGGCGGTCGTCAGGCTATTGCCGTCCGAACGGCTGGAACACTAGAGTCATGCACCATCAGATATTAACGTGCTTACCCGTGCCTACCCGTGATCAAGTCGAGCGGACGCTGTCGGGTATCGCCTGCGACCCGAACGCCGGGGCGGTGCTTGTTGTGTCGTCGGGAACAGAAATTTACGACTGCTCAAATCTATAAGCGGAAGTGGGGTGTTCAACAGGACCCCCGAATCAATCCGTGCGCTACGCCTCCTCAACGATGTCTGCGAGGTTTCCGAGAGAGTCATTCCATCCTTCGTTGGCGTCTTGGGGCGGGATGTTTTCGGGGATTCCCGCCTGGTGAGCTGTGACCTCGGTCCCGTCGGAGACCTTCTCGAAGGTAACCGTGGTCGTCATCTCGCCGGTCATTCCTGGATCGTCGGATTCGAATTCCTCGGTGTAGACGATCCGCTGGCCAGGAGATAGTTCCTCGTATGTCCCGTGGAACGTGTGAGCATACGGTTCCAATTCATCGATGTCGGCAGTAAACGACATGCGGAAAGTGCCGCCCTCCGTGGCGTCGAACTCGTGAACTTCACAGGAAAAGCCCTCTGGCGAGAGCCACGCGGCGAGTTCGTCAGGATCGACGAAGGCTTCATAGACTCTCTCTGGTGTGGCTTCGATCACGCGGTTGACGGTAATACTTCGATCTTCATCTGTGGTTGCCTCATTCCGGGGTTCTCTTCCGTCATCGGTGTTGTTTCTCATTGGTCTTCTTGCTCCAGATGGTCGGCCAACGCGTCGAAGCGGTCCTCCCAGAGGACGCGATACCGGGTCAGCCATCCAAAGGCTTCACTCAGCGGCGCGGCATTGAGGTGACATCGTCGAACCCGGCCGTCCTTCTCGATATCGAGTAATCCTGCATCTTCCAACACGTGTAGGTGTTTGGAGACTGCCGCCAACGAGACGTCGTGTGGGTCGGCGATCTCGCCGACGCTTTCGGGGCCATCGGCGAGTTGTTCGAGGACCTCTCGGCGAATTGGATGGGCTATTGCCTTGAAAATCGCGTCGAGATCCTGGTCGTTCGGCTGTTGTTCAACCATCCGGTTGAACGTACAGCACACTCAATATTAAACCTATTGGTTAAACAAATTGCCTTCGACGATTCTGGCAGAGAGCGCGTCTCTCGACGAGAATAAAACCAATTACACTCTCTATATTGGATGGAGCGAATCTTCTCCCGCCTAAATTTCTAAGCGAAAGCAACCCCACCCTGGGACCCTCAGGTCAAACTATGCGGTACACCTCCAGAATCCGAGCTGGATATGTTCATCTCCACAAGAGTAACATTTGAACAGATAGAACATATTAGTGACTATTTGAAAATTATATCATTATCAGTATCATTCTGTAGTCTTCAATACATTGGTAAGATTAGATGATAAATCAACTTTTAAATAGACGATATGAAACTAAAACCGTCAGATAGCGCCCTTAGAGAGCTTCATTTGACAAATAAACAGCTCATCGAATTTGTGAACATTCTAGCCTTACCACCACTATATCTAAACTATACATGATATTACAAGTTCTGATATTTTTGTTATATATCATTTCCGTATATATACTTCCAATTTGATCGAGTTTTTCGCACAATAGATCTACGTCCACTCAAATCCGACATCTCAGAATAGTACATCAACACTGACAACATCTACCAACCCAATTTGAATTACAACACTAGTTCTGTAATTTCATGATTCCCCTCGATTTTAGCATTACTAAAACACTCGTTTCCACCCCACGTCATAATTCTCTCCATCTTTGGAAGCACAATTATTAATGGTTGAGAATGTAGCGATGGCTTAGCTTCACCCATGTATAAAACTCATTTATACCTCCCAAATATGCTATGAATATATCCTATGTTTACTATTGCTAAACAAATCGAAAAAGCAGTATCGGGGGAGAACAGTCTCACAGGGAACTAGCATATTCTCGTTATGAATCGTGGTGGTTATTTGGGCCGGTAGTGAATCGATTCCACTCTCGACGTCCCTTGTGTGTGAAATCGACGTTGAAGACCACAAAAAGACAGTAGGTCTCAAACCCTTGTTGCTTCGTCGCTCACGACTGCCATCTCGTACCGCGCCGAGTTCTTGGTAGGAGGTAATATTATATAGCATACTTCACAATTAGGTACTGATGTCAAACCAGACTGCTACTAGTGTAGCTACGGGTCGCGAGCGATTCGACCAACTCCCGATGCGGGTTGCGATGGGCTCTTATCAACCGCTTACTGACGAGGTTCTTCGACTGATGCAACAGCTTGGTGTGGATGATGTTCTGCTCACACCGCACCGACATCCAGGCTTCGAATCAGCGATGCCGATGGGGAGGGCGTGGACTATCGACGAAATACGGGAGATCCAAGCAAAGGTCGAATCCCATGATCTTCGTCTCTTTGCATTCGAGAAGATGCCGA
Organism: Haladaptatus caseinilyticus; assembly: GCF_026248685.1. NCBI lineage: Archaea > Methanobacteriati > Methanobacteriota > Halobacteria > Halobacteriales > Haladaptataceae > Haladaptatus > Haladaptatus caseinilyticus. Next base: position 74,459 of record NZ_CP111041.1, read on the forward strand.
TTCCTCTCTACGAAATCCTCCTCGGTGACGGCGATCGGGAGAAAAAAACGGAAGCAATCAAAACGACGATTCGAAACATGGGTGAAGCTGGGGTTCCAGTTCTCGGATATAGCGGGCACCCGCCAGATGGTGCCGTTCGGACGTCTCGAACCGTAAAGATACGCGGTGGTGCCGAAGCGTCGGCGTTCTCTATGGACGATATCGATAGCGAGACGCTGCTATACGACCGTGAATACGACGAAGAGGAGATTTGGAATGCGTACGAATCGTATCTTGAAGAGGTCGTTCCGGTTGCCGAAGAGGCAGGGGTCAAGCTCGGTATTCACCCGAGTGACCCACCCGTAGAACGCCTTGGCGGGGTCCCGCTCCTGTTTCGAAATTTCGAGAACTTCAAACGGGCGCTTGATCTCGTTCCGAGTGACAATCACGGTCTCAAGTTTTGTCTCGGATGCTGGTCTGAAATGGGCGAGAACATTCCGGAAGTGCTTCGCTACTTCGGTGGCGAAAACATCATTTATGTCCATTTCCGTGACGTCGTTGGAACCGTCCCGTCGTTCCACGAGACGTTCATTGACGACAAAGCAAGCAACTTCGACGAGTATGAAGTAATGCGTACGTTACAGGATATCGGTTTCTCCGGGGTCATGACTCCTGATCACGTACCGGCTATGGAAGGCGACACCGAATGGGAGTTCGGTAGCGTAAGCGGACGAACGTACACCGTCGGCTACCTGAAGGGGTTACTCAAAGCAGTTCGCGAACAAACAGATGTGTAGCGTCGCAACGGGCGGACCCGAACGAACGATATCCGTCGCGTATAGACCGAGCGTAGCGAGCATCCGTCGTATCTAAGCGTCAGTTCACTACCCCAAATATTTATTACTATTCTCTCGAATTCCACAATCGATGTCACTGAACATCTACTTCGCGGCACCTCTGTTCACACAGGCAGAGTTAGAATTCAACGAGCGTGTCTGTGGTATGCTAGAAGATGACGGTCATGACGTCTTCTTACCCCAGCGAGATGGACTCGAAAGCGACACACTTTCGGAAGAAAAGGGTGCCGGAAACGCAATGCAGGAAATCTTTGAACTCGACCGACGGAACGTTCTCGATGCTGATCTGGTCACGGCGACGCTTGACGGACGCGTCCCATCCGAGGGAGTCTGTGTCGAGATGGCATTCGCCTACGACCACGATATTCCAGTCATCGCCCTCAAAACTGACCGCCGAACCTTCGGATTCCGTGAGGAGTACAACGCCATGCTGTACGGACTGTTCGAGGAGAAGGTCGAAACGCCAGAGGAACTCGTGGCCACGGTCAGACAGTACGACTGAGGACACGAACTTTTATCTATTTCACATGCATTGTCGGGGTTGATGCAAATTTACTTTGCAGGTCCGCTGTTTAACCAAGCCGAGCGTGATTTCAACGAGCGCGTGTGCAACGCGTTGGAAGCCGAGGGGTACGAAGTATTCCTCCCGCAACGAGACGTCGGCGATATCGGCGAGTTAGAGGTCATGAACCAAGAGGACGTAACGACCGAGGATGTACTACAGGAGATATTCGAGATCGACCGCCAGGGCGTCCTCGATGCCGATATCGTTACTGCGACACTCGACGGACGCGTCCCATCAGAGGGAACCGTTATCGAGGCTGCAATCGCCTACGAACACGATATCCCGGTCATCGGCCTCAAGACTGACCGCCGCGTTTTTGCGATGGACGAACCGTACAATGCAATGGTGTTCGGGGTTCTCGATGATATCGTTGAAACTCCCGACGAACTCGTGAATGCAGTCAACGAGCGAGCGGCTGAGATCGTATCGAATTAAAAATACGTACAACCCTTCCCAGTTTTTATCGGTACGTGACATTGTGATGGTACTGCTACGGTGGCCAGAATAGAGTGCAAACAAGTCTTAATTCGATCACCCCTGTCGACCCTGACTCGATTATGGGGGAGAGCCATCTCTAACCGTATTGTGTTGCTCACGTCTACCCATCACTGGCGTCATCCGTCTTCGTTAATTAGTGAGCCTCTACTACAAAGAACGGAACGATATAATGGAGGCGCAAACCTGTTTAGTAATGATGAACAAAATCTTTTACCATGCGGCTTTCAACCTCAGCCAATGAAGAAAGCGAAAAACCCGGTTGGGGCGGTCGAAACGACTATCCGAATAATCGAAGCGCTCGAACATCTTGACGGGGGAACGGTGACCGAGCTTGCGGAGTACCTCGGGGTAACGAAAGGAACAGTGCACAATCACCTTGCAACGCTTCAAGAGCATCAGTACGTCATCAATCGAGGTAGTGAGTACACTCTGAGCCTCAAATTCCTCGTCATCGGTGAGTATCTCCGAAATAACAACGTCTTGTACGAGCACGCGAAAGAGGAATTGGAAGCCTTAGCCGAACAGACCGGCGAATACGCACACCTCTCGACTGAGCAATATGGGCTCAGTCAGAAACTTCATAAAGTGCAAGGAAAGAACGCGGTCGGAAGTGAGTATCAAAAGGCAAAACTGCAAAAACCGGATTGTCTTCATTACACGGCGACTGGAAAGGTTATCCTCGCGCATTTACCCGAAGAACGGGTAGAGGAGATAATCGATCACTACGGTCTTCCGGAGCGAACGAAGCACACTATCACCGATAGGGGTGAACTGGACGAAGCGCTCGAAGCCATCCGTGAACGAGGCTTCGCATTCAACGATGAAGAGGAAGTCACACGAATGCGCGCCGTCGGCGCCCCAATCTGCGACAGCGAAGGGGCCATCCTCGGCGCGGTGAGCGTTTCTGGCCCGATTAGTCGAATGAAGGGTGAACAGTTCAGAGAAGAGATTCCGGAGAAGGTGGTGAATACAGCGACGATCATCGAAATGAACATTAATATGACAGAGCGTCGTGGAAATATGCCGAATTACGTGTGAATTTCGAACCAATCGATCAGAATCGTTTGCTTGTTATTTCCTCGCACATGGTATTTAGTAGTGGTAAACGAAATCGTGTCTTTCATCGGCGAAAGTTTTTATACATGCGTTCTCAGATAGTCCTGTGTCGAAAATGGACTATGAAATAGCGGGCAATACAGCACTAGTTACTGCATCGAGTAGTGGCCTCGGAAAATCGTCGGCAATAGCGCTTGCGAGTGAAGGGGCAAACGTTGTCATTAACGGCCGGGACGAAGGCCGCCTCGAAGAGGCAGCGGAAGATATCCGGTCTGTCGCGGAGGGTGAGGTTCTCACCGTACGGGGTGATTTGACCGATCCTGACGATATCGAGCGGCTCGTTACCCGGACTGTCGACGAGTTCGGCGGAATAGACCACCTCGTGACCAACGCCGGCGGCCCACCGAGCGGTTCGTTCATGGAGACGGACGACGAAGATTGGTATGCCGCGTTCGATCTGCTCGTGATGAGCGTCGTTCGACTCGTCCGGGAGGCTGCTCCGTATCTATCTGACAACGGTGGTGGTACTATCGTTACCATTACGTCCCGAAGCGTCAAGGAGGCGATCCCATCACTCGTTCTTTCGAACGCTGTCCGCATGGGCGTTATCGGACTCGAGAAAACGCTTTCAAAAGAATTAGCTCCGGAGGTCCGGGCAAACGCAGTTCTTCCGGCACCGCACGAAACGGCTCGCCAGCAGGAACTTATCCAGGCTGGTGTCGATCGAGGAGAGTACGAAAGCTATGAGGAAGGTCTCGAAAGGAAGGGTGATATCAATCCCCTCGGTCGAATTGGTGACCCAATGGAACTGGGCGACGTCGTCGCCTACCTTTCCTCAGAGCAATCGAGTTTCATCAACGGCGTCGCTATACCTGTCGATGGAGGACAGGGCGCTTCCAATCTGTAAACAAAACCCATGACACAACTCGCAAGAACGGTCGACGGACAACCTATGCTCGGCGACGATAACGGATTCGTCCCGCTCGCGTCCGTCGACGCATCACTTACTACCATTGAGGAGGCGCTACCACTTGCCGCTGCGAACGAACTGCCGAGCCCGACTGATGCGTCTGCGAATCCAGTTCCGCCAGATCACCTTTCGTTTGCCATGCCTCTCGAACGGCTGGGGAAACTTTGGGGAATCGGTCTGAACTACGCCGATCACGCGTCGGATCTGAACGAGGACCGACCAACTGAGCCAGCAAGTTTCATGAAACCGTCGACGACGGCAACCGGTCCCGGTGGGCCGATTCGACTCCCGTCTCGGGATATCTCGGATCGCGTGACTGCGGAAGCCGAACTCGCTTTGGTCATCGGCCGAACCTGCTCCGATGTCGATGAAAGCGATGTCGACGACGTTATTGCTGGCTACCTCCCCGTTATCGACATGACAGCGGAGGATATATTGGAGCGAAATCCACGCTTCTTGACCCGAGCGAAGAGCTTCGATTCGTTCCTCGTGTTCGGTCCTTCTCTGGTGACGACTGACGAAGTTGGTTCACTTGACGTGCTCTCCGTCAAAACCGTCGTCAACGGAAAGGTAGCCGCTGAAAACCGGGTTCGGAATATGATGGCGTCGCCGCGCAAACTCGTGGCATTCCACTCCCGTATCATGACGCTTGAACCCGGTGATGTGATTTCGACGGGAACGCCGGGCGCGAAACAAATTATACCGGGAGATACCGTCAGAGCAGAGGTAGAGAGCGTCGGAAACGTATCTGCGGACGTGGTGAGATGACTCGAAATAGCTTGTCCGTCGATGAACCGATCGTAAATAACCAGTAAACAAACAACGTACCCATGAAAATTACCGAAATTGAGAGTTTCGCCGTATCGATTCCGCTAAAAGAGCCCGTCGCCTTCGCAACCCGCGTTGTCGAAGAACGCGACCACGCCGTCGTATATATTCGAACGGACGATGGCACCGAAGGACTGGGATACACCCTCGGATATGGGGGTGCAGACGTCGTCGCAAAAGCTATCGAAAGCGTCCTCGCACCAATCGTAGAGGGTGAGGATCCCCGCGACACGTCGCGCCTCTGGCGCGAAATGTTTGACAGCACGGTTCAGATCGGCCGCAAAGGCGTGATGGTCAGGGCTATTTCCTGTATCGACACTGCTCTCTGGGATATCAAAGCGAAAGCGGCCGGAATGCCGCTTTACAAACTCCTCGGCGGACATACTGATGAAGTTCCAGCGTACGCCAGCGGTGGATACTATCGCGAGGATAAGGGTCTAGAGGGTCTTCGTGAGGAGATGGAAACCTACGTCGACCGCGGGCATGATGTGGTTAAAATGAAAGTTGGTCGGAAATCGCTCGAAGAAGAAGTCGAGCGGGTCCGAGTTGCCCGTGAGGCCATCGGTCCGAACCGAACGCTCCTCATGGACGCGAACGGGAAATGGAAGAACAAACAGGAAGCAGTCCGTGCATGCCGCAAGTTTGCCGAATACGATCCATACTTCATCGAAGAACCGGTGATGCCTGACAGCCTCGATCTCTACCGGGAGGTCAACGAGTCACTCGACTACGCCGTTGCCGGCGGCGAATTGGAATTCAACCGCTATGGTTTCGCCGATCTCCTCCGAGAAGATGCTGTCGAAGTAATTCAACCGGATGTAACGGTTGTCGGTGGAGTTACCGAGTGGATGCGTGTCGCTGATATGGCTGCGTGCCACGATATACCGGTCGCACCGCACTACAATTGGGACCTTCATATTCAGTTGCTTGCTGCCATCGAGAACGGTCTTTGGATCGAGTACTTCTATCGAGACTCGGACGTGAAGGCCTTCGATGACGTTCTAAAATACCCGATCGAGCCCGAAGACGGGATGATCCAACTCCCGCAACGTCCTGGTCACGGAGTCGAACTCGATCGGGACGCTCTTGACGAGTTCCGGATCTAAGCGGTTCAGGAAACTGATTTTTGACTTGGTTATAGCTCGTATTGAGTATCAACGGATAGATCGACCACGGTCGGAGCGGAATCGCCTGTTCTGTCGGCGAGTTCCGAGATAAACGTGTCCACTTCGTCACTCCCGGGGACGTAGTGAACCGGAATCACCACATCGACATCGATCCAGCTCGCCGCAACAGCCGCGTCGCGAGGCGGGAGCGGCGCTCGGTCGCCGGGTGCGCCACCGACGGGCAGCATTACGACATCCGGCTCATTCAACTCGACGAACAGTTCGAGATCGCTGAATAGTGATGTATCCCCCATATAGTAGAGACTCGTGTCGGAAAATTCGAAGTGAAACCCGAGTGGCATCCCTGACACTCGCTGTCCTTGCGATTCGAAGTATGAGAGGTGACGAGTTTCCAAAATGCGGATTTCGACGGATTCTATCTCGAATGCGTTTCCCCAAATAACCCGGTCGACTTGGTGGGATGGAAGCCCTTCACTGATCAAGTGGTCTGCCACTGCGGGCTCGGTGAAGACCTTTGCTCCGGAGGCTTCCGCGATGGGAAGGGTATCTCCCAAATGGTCGTAGGCACCGTGTGTGACGAGGATGTAGTCGACGTCGTCGAAGTCGGTCAGGGTTGCATCGGACCACTCCGGCTCGGTTATCCATGGATCGACAAGTATGCGCATGTCGTCGCAGTCGATTGCAAACGATGACAGCCCGTAGTACGTGATCGTTGGTGGCATTTCGGCTCACATTGCTGTGTGTGCCCTACCTATAATACAATTCTGCCATCCGTCACCTGAACACTTTTGATGGGGGGTGACAAATGAACACGTTGCCCATGACAACTAACGTTCTACTAACGGGAGCGTTCGGCCGTGTCGGCACCGCAATCATCGACCACCTGGCCGACGACGATCGATACAACTTCACGTATCTCAACCGGTCTGATCGTGACGGCTATGAAACCACCGTCGCTGACGTCTCAAATTACGAATCCATGCGACCGGCATTCGATGACCAGGACGCTGTTATTCATCTCGCAGGATATCCTGAAACTGACGGTACATGGGATCAGGTACTGGAAAACAATATAATCGGGATGTACAATACGCTGGAAGCTGCACGAGATGCGGACGTTCCAAAATTCATCTTCGGATCGACCAACCACGTGGTTGGTATGTATGAGGTCGAATTCAAACCGGAGATCTACGGTCTCGATTTCGACTTGACGGTCGATCACACCTCACCCCGACGTCCCGATTCTTACTACGGTTCATCGAAATCGTTCGACGAAGACCTCGGCCGATACTACGTCGAAAACTATGCGAACCCACGGCAGTTTTACTCACTCCGAATCTGTTCGGTACGACACGAAGCATACGATCATCCATACGGCGATGCCGAACACGGAGTTGATGATGGTAAGTGGGAGCGCGGGAGCGAGCAGTACGAAGAACAGGTCGCTCGAATGAAAGCGATGTGGCAATCGCGTCGAGATTTGGCACAACAGATCGATTGCTGTCTGCAAGATGATGACGTCGAGTTCGATGTCTTCTACGGTGTAAGTGACAATGACCGTCGCTGGTTCGACATCGAACACGCTCGCGATGTGATCGGATACGAACCGAAAGATAACGGCGAAGAATGGGACGCACCACCCGAGGATCGGTGATTCCATGTCCGAAAAACTTCTCCTAGATGTCGATCCCGGAATCGACGACGCCCTCGCGGTCTTGATGGCTCTCGGAAACGATGACGTTGAAGTCGTTGGTCTCACGACAGTGATGGGAAACACGACGATCGAAAATACGACGAAAAACGCACTTTCACTGCTTGAGTTCGTCGACCGCACCGATATCCCCGTTGCGAAAGGTGCAGGCCGTCCGTTTGCCGACGACCTCGTGATGGCCGAATACGTCCATGGTCCCGGTGGTATGCCAAGCTCCGTTCGTGAATCCTTACCGACCCCATCGGGGGACTCGGTCGATACACACGCGGTCGATTTCATCATCGAACAGGCACGCAAACACGGTGACGATCTGACGGTCGCCGCGGTCGGCCCACAAACGAATCTCGCCTTAGCGATGGCGCTGGAACCCGAGCTCCCGAATATGATCGGCGATATCTATCAGATGGGAGGCGCACTAAAAACGACGGGCAACGTGACGCCACAAGCATCGTTTAATTTCTACGTCGACGCGGCTGCCGCCGCACGGGTAGTACAGGACGGGTGGCCGAAAATCGTGGGCCTCGATGTGACTGAACCCGCCTATCTCCCCTCCGAAGCGCGCGATCGCTTCAGAGGAAACGGTGCGTACGGCGATCTCATCGCCGACATATTAGCATATAAAGCGCAGGGGCCGGATGGGACGGTCGCAGAAGGTGGATCGATCACCAGCGATGCTGTCGTGCTCGCGGGAATACTTGGCGACCCCATAACATTTGAGGAAGCTCACGTCGGGATCGACACGACCGGCGGACCGTCGAACGGAGCGACGGTTTACGACGAACACGGAGTATTCGAGAAGCCGCCGAACTGTGACGTTGCTCTCGCGGTAGATGTCGATCAATGTCGTGACAATATTCTCTCGAACCTGGAGACGTTACTATGAAAAGCCGAGGCTTACAAAACCCGCTTCATAAGCACACACATGGATAAAATACTTACAGTCGTCGAACCGGTAGAAACGGACATCCAACTCCTCAAAGAAGCCGGTAGTATCGCCGCTACCGCTGGCGTCGAACTCGTCGTTCTCTCGCTCGTGATCGATGGTAGCGATCGAGCGACAACCGAAGCGATGGATCAGTGGTTGGATATAGATGCCGGAGACGAAAGGACGAATACGAAGATCGATATCGCCAGCAGGTTTGCGACAGCGATTGCCAGTGAAACGCTCGACTCGCTCGACGTAAACTACACTGCTATCGGCGACCACATCGAGAATACGCGGCCATCGGCGAAGGTCATCAACGTCGCGGAGAGTCATGGATGTGATCACATATACGTTACCAATCGGAGTCATTCGCCGACTGGAAAGGCGCTTTTTGGGGAGATGGCTCAATCGATCATCCTCAATTTCGACGGATATGTTACTGTTCGGACGGCTAAGCACTAATTCGACCAGTATTGTTCAGTCGGTCGAGGAAAACGATCGCTTCGGCTGTCCCTACGACGAACCCTCCTTTGGCTGTCGCACCCGGAATTTCCGGGGTGAGAGAAGACAGAGTTGGTATTACGCATGTTACGAGCGGCTGGCGGTGGATCAAAATCGTCCGGCCGGAGGTCGAACGTATCGACGGAAGAGGCTGATGTTCGTCACGTCGCTCATTTTCGAGTTTCTTTCCCTACATGTTTTCCCGCAACAGGGGCAAGATATATATCCATAGTAGTGACACGGTGTGGTATGGGAAAGTGGAACAATAACCAACGGTGGATTATCATTCACAGGGCTTACGACGATGGCTGAAACGAACTCATCGATTTACAGACCAGGGGAAAGCATCCTTCACAGGCTCAATCCGGTGACTTCGATCGTCCTCGCCGTTTGCCTCTCACTGATCGTGTTCATCGTTTCCGACTACCGCGTTGCATTGGTACTGAGCATCGTGTTAGCTGGACTCGTATTCATCGCGAGGGTACACGGGGTAATATTCCGGCTATACGCGACAGTGGCGGTTCCGTTTGCCCTGTTTTTAGTTCTCGTACAGGGGATTCTCAACCCAGCTAATCAACTAACTCCACTCTATACGGTCGGTCCAATTACGGTGTGGAAGGAAGGGTTCGTCGCAGCGCGGCTCATCTTCCTTCGAATTTCGGTTCTGATACTGTCGTTCTTGCTCCTTGCAACGACAGCACAACCACAACGAATTCGCATTGCACTCACTGAGAAGGGAGTCCCGAACAAGTTGGCGTACGTATTCGTCGCCTCGCTTCAAATAATCCCCGAAATCCGTGATCGTGCCCATTCGATCGCGGAAGCCCAGCAAGCACGCGGCCTCGATACGAGGGCGAATATCCGATCAAGATTCAAATCGATCGTCGCCCTCCTCACGCCGCTACTCATTAGCACGCTCATCGCCGCGAACACACGAGCACTGGCACTCAATGCGAGAGGATTTAAGGCAGGTGGGAAGCGGACGTTCCTCTATGAAGTCTCCGACCCAGTCGCCGAACGCGTAGTACGGTATTGCGCGGGTGTAGCCGTGATCGGTGCGATCTTTTGGAGGATCATCGCATGAGTCAACTTCGTCTCTCGAACGTCTCGTTCAGGTATCAAACGCAACCGGAAGACGAAGCCGCCGTCGACGACGTTTCGATCGAAATCGATGCCGGAAGCTTCGTCGGAGTGACCGGAGCAAGTGAATCGGGGAAAGCGACCCTTTGTCGTCTCCTTTCCGGCCAGATTCCGCATTTTTACAACGGTGAGCTTTCCGGTGAAGTTACCGTCGACGATGCTGTGATTAGCGATCACTCGATCGGGGAACTCTCCGCGAAGATCGGTTACGTCTTCGAAAACCCGTACGACCAACTGACCGGTGCGACATCGACGGTTCTCGAGGAGGTCGCCTTCGGGTTGGAGAGTTACGGCCTCGGTCGTGAGGAAATGCGTGAGCAGGCTCGCGAAGCGCTGGCGACCATCGGCATCGAAGACCTCGCCGATCGCCACCCTCAGCAGTTGTCAGGAGGCCAATGTCAACGAGTGGCGATCGCGTCGGTTCTCGCCATGAAACCGGAAATCTTCATCCTCCAACAACCCACTGCACAGCTCGATCCGGAGGGCAGTAAAGAGGTGTTCGATGTCGTTAGCAAGATGAACGATGAAGGGTACACCGTCGTTATCGTCAGTCAGGAGTTAGAGCGCCTAGTACCATACTTGGATCGACTGGTGTACATGGAAAATGGGAAAATCGAGCTCGATGGGACACCGCCAACCGTCCTCACTCGCGCCGTCGAAGCCGATTTCCCGATCACTATTCCCGTGCCGGTGGATATCGGTCACCGTCTCCGTGAATCAGGACTGATCCCAGAGAGCGAACCGGTTCCGATAACAAGCGACGAATGTTTAGCTGAACTACGGCGATCTACAACGACGCCCACGAGCACGGTCGAAAATACTCGGTCACCACAGGAGCCCGAAAATCGAGATACGCCGGAAATATCAGCGTTGGACGCGCAACCGGATGGTGGCGTGACGGTGGATATCGACGACCTTCATCATCGCTACGAAAACGGGATCGAAGCATTATCGGGTGTCTCGATGTCGCTCGAACACGGCTGTGTCTGCCTGATCGGGCAGAACGGTGCCGGAAAATCGACTCTCATCAAACACCTCAACGGCCTCCTCAGTCCGACAAAAGGAACCGTTTGTATTCGAGGAAAGGATACCCGCAATCACTCGGTCGCACAACTCGCCCACGATGTCGGACTCAGTTTCCAGAATCCGGACGATCAGCTGTTCCACAGTTCGGTCGAAGAGGAGGTAAAATACGGACCGCGAAACCTGGGCTACGACGAGCAAGAAGTGGCTACAAAGACGGAGTGGGCGCTCGAAATGTTCGGTCTTGTGGATCGACGAACTGAAAACCCGTACGACTTCGGTGACGCGTGGCGAAAGCGCGTCGCTGCTGCCTCCGTCGTCGCAATGGACACTCCGATAGTCGTTCTTGATGAACCCACGAGTGGGCAGGATGCGCCGGGACAGGAGAGTCTAAGCGATGCGGTCGAGGCCCTTGTCGATCGGGGCAAATTGGTGGTGGTCATCACGCACGACATGGATTTCGTTCGAGAACATGCGGATCGAACGATCCTTCTCGCCCAAGGGACGGTCATCGCTGACGGGGAGACGAGAGCGATACTCAGCGACAAGAAGACGCTCGCCCGTTCGAACGTCCTTCCACCGACCGTAATGGAGCTCGGACTCGAGTTAGGAGTCGGCCCCGTGCTTTCCACGGACGATTTGCTCAAAGCTATCGGAGCAGAATAGTTCACGAACAAAAATAACGAAATAATAAATAATTCACCAATCACGATCATGAGTACGAAACTGTTACTTGACGTAGACCCCGGCAACGACGACGCAATCGCATTGTTCATGGCCCTCGGTGCTGACAACGTCGACCTCGTCGGCGTGACGACCGTAATGGGTAACACGACCATCGAAAATACGACGCGGAACACCCTGTCCCTGCTGGAGTTCGTCGACCGTGCTGACGTTCCAGTCGCGAAAGGTGCGACCCGACCGTTCGCCGACTCGCTCGAAACGGCGGAGCATATCCACGGTCCGGGTGGGCTTCCTGAAAGTGTTCAGAAAGAACTGCCCGAACCGAGCGGTGTACCGATCGACACACACGCGGTCGACTTCATCATCGAACAGGCCCACGAATACGGTGACGAATTGACGATCGCCGCTGTCGGCCCACAAACGAATCTCGCGCTCGCTATCGCAAAAGAGCCCAACCTCCCCAACATGGTTGGCGACATCTACCTGATGGGAGGCGCACTGAAGACGACGGGTAACGTGACTCCACAAGCATCGTTCAATTTCTACGTCGATGCTCCTGCCGCTGCTCGTGTCGTGCAGGATGCGCAGCCAAAGATCGTTGGCCTCGACGTCACTGAACACGTATACGTCGACACGGAAGACATTCGAGCGCTTGCGGAAGAACCGAATCCCTTGTCGACGACGGCTTCTATCCTGGAGTTCAGTATCGAGGAAGTACGGACAAAGTTCGGTCACGACGGAGGCCTCGCGAGTGACGCTGTCATTCTCACGGACATTATCGACGATATCCTCGAATTCGAGGCGGCGTACGTCGAAATTGATACGACGGGCGGTCCGTCGAACGGAGCAACGATTTACGATGAACACGAGGTTTATGAGAAACCGCCAAACTGTGAAGTAGCACTCGGCGTTGACGGGGAGCGTTACGCGTCGGCCGTTTTGAGCTCCCTCCGGTCACTCCACTAATCCTGACAGCGATCTCTGGCAGGGTTGTCACCGTAGATATATTGATTCTGACCGACATGCTCAGGATGGATCCTTGTCTGGCTCGGACAATTGATTCCCTTATCACAACCCGCTAAAATCGGCAATCCGTTCCTTGGCGGTTTCACCTGAATATTCGATTGGATAATACCACGAGCCCGTTGTGGAAACGGTCTGCGACAGGCAAATTCGATAGCACACAATATTCCGAATATTCGAACATGATCTTAACCGGTATTTTTATTATCTGGAAGGGAGGTTTTACATGGTGTGGTAGACGATGGCAGACAACACTAGTAAACAGAGTGGAATATTTGGGTCAGTGAAAACACATGTCAGTTCGGATTTTTCATCGACGACGACATGGGTACTGATTCCAGTAGGAATAGGACTTAACGCCACTGGTGATTTCATTGCGAATACGCTCAAATTACCATTGTTCCTCGACAACATCGGAACAGTACTTCTGGCAATTCTCGTCGGACCATGGGCGGCCGCTCTGACGGGCGGTCTGAGCAACATCATCAGCGGAATGATCGGTAATCCGGTGCAAATGGCATTCGTCCTTACACCGGTCGCAATGGGACTCGTTGGGGGTTATCTGGCCCGTCGGGGATGGTTCTCCAATGCAAAGAAGGTGATCGTACCCGGTATTCTTCTCGGTCTCACCTCGGTTATCTTTTCGGTTCCAGTCGTGGTCATGGTGTTCGGTGGTGTCACAGGCGCTGGAATGAGCGTAATAACGAGTCTCTTTGTCGCATCCGGTCTAAACATCGTGGTAAGCGCCCTGATCTCGCAATTAATAGTTGACCTTATCGATAAAACGATCATGGCATATGCAGCGTACTTCATCGCTCAGTCCGTTCCCAAGCGGTACCTCCCAGAGCAGGGGCAGAAAGTACTCTCCTGAAACTCGGAGATTTCCATTGGAACCCTGCTCAAACGTGCTTCGGAACTCCGGATTAGGATCCTAGAAGAAATGGTTAATATTGTACAAGAAGGTGTACTCTCTGAGAATCGTTTTTTGAGAAAGTGGATTTTCATCTGACCACACGACGGTGAACTACGGTGTCTATGTTGACGGGTTGAGCCACGTACTCCGCACGGAACTTCACCGGACGGATCAATACTGTCCATCGAGTCGTCTGCATAGTAACGAACCGAACATGGTAAACGCACCTGGACGTTCGGAATTAGTTGATATTTGTAGCTCATGAGTGTGGGTGAGTGGAACGTCGCCTACGACACACCAGAACAGGAATTAAAATCGGTCATTGCAACCCGATCCTTTCCAATCAGATAATGCTAATTTCGGCGAATTTTGAATGCTGATTCATACTTTAACCACAATATAACCCTATTCAGTTTGTTGGTTAGTTAATTTATTTTATCACTATTATTATTAAAATAAAAGTGTCTTTGAAAATAATTATTTCCGATTCTTGGTCGCGATACATACACTGGTCGCCGGTAATTATTTTTATAATATTGGATGATTTCGGGGGATGTATTTCTCGAGGATCGACTCTCTGTCTCCAATATTTTCCCGAATTTTTCTCATACGTGCTCTTATGGCGAATTCATTGCCCATCGCCCGTTTAGTTTGATAAATATCAGCGGCCGCTGTCCGATTGTTCTAGTCCTATGCGGTGCAAATAGATTCCGAGCTCTCGAGCATTGTGGACGACAGTTCGTAGCATCTCACTGTCTTATTTCTGGAATTATTAACGATGAATTCGGCAGTAAATCGGTAGGACGGGAGATTGGCTGGTTCCGGTATCGGGCTGTCTACTAACCAACAATTAATCGTGCAATGGTGTCGTTTTGCTGGTTAACCTTCATTGCAGATCATGTGCAAATATCTATCGTAACTAAATAAATTGCTGTCGATCATTTCGACCATCAGATAGAAATGGATTGATTGCAGTACATTGACCTCATAAACGGCAATACAACATCCCGACCTCCAATTCAATCTGTTCGCAGCTCATGTTGCGGACTTTATAGCTAACAATTTCAGCGTCCACCGTTAAACAATGCAATGAGAGTGTGGGCAAGGTAAACTATCGTCCCGTGAATAAGCGTCTGGCTCAGGAGTTTTTTGGGATGTTGGTTTTAAGGAAATAAATGGGCCATAGAGCACTGAGAGATAAAAATCGCGAGGAAGTGAGTATATACTGCTCTATGTTGTGGCTAAAGTTCGTCGAATCGTACACCGTCTTCAAATTATAAGCGGAAGTAGAACCCCCCGGGATCCCCGAATCAATCTGTGGGCAGGTTGTAGTGGGTAGTTTTGGTTTAGTAATGGTCTGACGTCAGGCAGATAAATTGCTCATGAAACCCATTTTGAAATTCAAAATGGAATATGGGACTATTTTTAAATACTCACCCAAAGTATACTACAACGAGTTGACTACAATGGAAATTTCTCGCCGTTCATTCATGCATGTTGGTGGTGTTGCTGGCGTTGCCACTATCTCTGGCTGTTCGCTTCTCTCTGGAAGGACTTCCCCTCCGTCGGGGTCAATCATTGTCGAAAACAATGATTCACTTCCACATCTGGTCGCATTTTCAATTCTTAATGGACCTCAAACAGCCCCAGAGGTAGAGTCGAATGGAAACGGAACCACTTCAATAGAACCTGATTCTGAACACATCTATAAAAATGTGCTCACAAAATCTGGGAATTACAATATAAAAGCGACAGTTGACTCGGGAAACCCGATTCGAATCACAGTAGATCCATCTGCGGGTTCTGATGGTTCTATAATCCGCCTTTCGGTGAACGAATCTGGTTCACTAAACTATACTGTTGAACGTCGATAAGGACGTGAAACAGGATACCGTCTGTCGGAAAGCCTTCGATGCAAGATTAGGATGAAAGTAGTTATCCCCCGAGATCAAGGCAATCATAAATCCCCACGTGCTGCAGGCCAACCCTCGGAGCGATTTTAACTACAACAGCAAAATACGAACGGGAATGGAATCGAATATAATTGAGTCGATGAGTGCCGTTGAACTGTGAGCGGCCAATCAAAGGGTGAAAACCACTACTCATGAAAATCAACAGCGGAATTGAAATCACCCCGGGATCCCCGAATCGATCTGTGCGCAACGCGTTCTCACCCCGAACTGGCTGATCTGAGATGGTTGTACCGAACGACTCGTACGCTATCGACACTCGAAAGTCGTTAAACATCCCGAATAGTGCAGTAGTGGTGACTGCGGCGGTACCCTCCGCGTCAAGGAGGCTTCCGAATGAGGCACGAACGCTGCCAATGTGGGGTTCAACTGTAGCGTACAGTGAAATATCCGTTCCATACCTCTCGACAAATAGATGACCGACATGGATCTCTCCGACACTTTTGAATCAATCCGTGCGCTGATCATCGTCTAAATTTAGTGAAGAGCAACATTCTCTCCAGAAAACTTATAGCAAGAAGTGAAGTAGGCGGGAACGAAATGGCTCAGCAGTGGTCCCGACGTGCAGTTCTCAGCCTGTGCGGAATTTCTGCTGTCTCGCTTGGTGGTTGTACAGCACTTGGGGACAGTAAGAATGAGGACAGTAAGAATGAGGACAGTAAGAATGAGGACAGTAAGAATGAGGACAGTAAGAATGAGGACAGTAAGAATGAGGACAGTAAGAATGCTCAACCGCTTACCGAGAAGTATGAGGAGACGCTTGAGCTCGAGGAGCCAATCACATACGAGCATGACCACCTACAGCTCTCAGGGCCAGAGAACCCGGTTACTACAGGAGAAACGATCGAGTTTACCGTTACAAACACGAGTACGACCGAGATTTCGCTCGGCTGCCACAACCCGTGGACGCTTCAACAGCAGAAAAATGGTCGGTGGCGCGAGATGATGTGGACGACAAGCAATGTGTTCCTTGCGTGTTTAACCACCCTCAAACCCGGCGACTCCATCACCGAAACCGTCACGCTGGGACGCTCGGCACTCGAAACCAAAAGTGAGATCATTAAACACGAATTCGTCCCTGGGTTGTATCGGTTCGTATTGCTTGCGACTGACCCCTTCTTCGCGATCAACTTCCGTATAAAACCGTCTAAATGATGGTTTGTGCGTCGTTCGCTCAACATCTGGCCTGTTCTCAATCGATACAGGTACTCACGGAGATTAGTATATTATACTAACTTGGATGTATCTACATTCAATCTAGCTGGCAATTCTTCATGACGTGTTCTCGCGACGTGTCTGGTATGCGCCGTGAGACGTCCCTCTTCGATGCGCTCCAGAGCTAGCTTGCGACTGCTCGATGCAATTGACAATACCCCTACTAACGAAGACAGACATGAAGGATGACCCCGATTTCCTGCCGCCTAAACCTATTCGTGGAAGTGCACCCACCCCAGGACCCCCAAGAGATCTATGTGCAGTTCGTAGTGGTTGAACGATCTCTTTCACGTCAGGACAAGAGATTTACTGTAGCCCGTTTCAGAATTCATCATGAATTCACCTCCTCGCTCACAGAAACTTGGTGTTCTTGGTATCATTAGCGGTTGTGTCATGATTTGGTTTTCATTTCAGCCAGAGAATATGCTGTGTCCACACGAACGGATAATACCAGCCTGCAATCCGAACTTCTTCTATCTCATTCCCGGGATACTCGTCGTTCTTATCGGAATCAGTGTTTTCGTATTTCAATATCAACGGGGGTTCTACAAATCCATGAAAAGCTAGGTCTGAAAGGTGCGCTATCTAATGAATTCGAAGCCGCTTTTTGCCCTATATCTTATATTGAGCAGTAGGTACGGACTCATCGCAGATATCAATGAGGGCACTTGAATCTCACAGACCACCAGTATACAATCTCTATCGACGACATGATTGTGGAGGAACTAAATCCCTGCACCAACCCTCACCACGTCCAGCAGAACGTCTTCTACGAATACTTGGCTACAGTCAAGAACGCATCTTCACTATCATTCTTTCCTGTCGCCGAATACTCGTGCGAGAGTAGCGGGATAAATAGAATGGTGGCTCCGATCCATACGTCGTTATCTTGTATTGTCAAGGCGACCTCGCGATGACGGTCTTTACGGAATCCAGTAAATGCTTTGTGGTAATGTATGAAAATAAAATATATTTATAATATAGAAAATATTATCTAATACCTTCTGAAAAACTATATTGATGTCTTCCACAATCAAACTTCGGAACCTTCACAAGCGTTACGGAGATCTCGTTGCCCTTCGCGGTATTGATCTTACTGTCAGAGAAGGAGAGATATTTGGCTTTCTAGGGCCCAATGGCGCTGGAAAGTCAACCACTATCGACATCATTCTCGACTATGTCCGTCCAACCGATGGGATTGCTCGTGTGCTTGGCTATGATGCACAGCAGGAGAGTCAAGCAGTTCATCAGCGGACTGGCGTTCTCCCGGATGCTGTCCACCTCTTCGATGTTTTAACTGCGCGCCAGCATCTTTGGTTTGCTATTGAGTCAAAGAACGCAGACGATGACCCCGAGGTTCTGCTCAATCGCGTTGGTCTTACAGATGCTGCTGACCGAAAAGTCGGCGACTATTCGAAGGGGATGACGCAACGCCTTCTTCTTGCAATGGCATTAGTCGGTGAGCCAGAGTTACTCATTCTTGATGAACCGTCCTCAGGCCTTGATCCCAACGGTGCCCGGGAAATGCGTGAAATTGTTCGAGAAGAGGCCAATCGTGGCGCAACGGTCTTTTTCTCGAGCCACATCCTTGACCAAGTCGAAGCGGTATGTGACCGCGTAGGGATCCTTAATGATGGGCGTCTTGTGGCTAAGGATAGTGCTCAAAACCTTCGAAATCGTCTTGGTAGTGAGTCGATTCTTCGAGTGAGCACAGACGACGTTACGTCGCAGGCTCTCGATGCTCTCCGGTCTCTTTCTGGTGTGTCCCATGTTTCCGTCAATGGACATGAGATCGCTGTTTCCTGTACCGACGACGCTCAGGTTACCGTGCTTGACGTCCTTCGTGACGCGGGAGCCACTGTGAATCGATTTGAAACAGAACGTGCACCATTGGAAGATCTGTTCAGTGCCTACACTGATACTGAATCGCCCACTACAGAGGACAGCCTGACTCATCAGGCAGAGGTACGCCAATGAGCACGTGGATGGTTGCAAAGCGAGAGATTCTTGAAGCTTATCACTCGAAGTTGGTGCGGTGTATCGGGGGGTTGTTTATATTCATCCTGGCAGTTGTTGGACATGAAGGCTCACGAGGCGTCCATATGTATGCTGAGGTCGAGATATTACTCGCTCCAATGATCTTGCGCGTACTGATTCCATTAGCAGCCCTTGTGCTCGTCTTCAGCTCAATCGCTGGTAGGCGCGAGTCAGGAAGTCTGCGGTTGCTACTTGCGTACTCTCATTCGCGCGCTGATGTATTCATTGGTACTTTTATCGGTCGTTGTATCATTTTTTGCGTGATTCTTGTTCTGAGTCTTTGTGCAGCAGCGATTACAAATACATGGTATAGTGGAAACCTCCCATCAACCCTCTATGTCACACTCGCACTACTTAGTATGGTGTATGCTCTCACTACAACTGGAATCATTATTGGCATCTCTGCGTTTACACGGACACGCGAGTGGGCACTTGGTGCTGGTCTTGGGCTGTATGTGTTTGTTATGTTTGGCTGGCAGTCTTTGACGAGGATGATCTGGAATCCCCGAATAGATGCTGGCGATCCGTCAATCTGGTTCTCACTTGTAAAGAATATTAATTTCTTCACAGCGTTTTTAACAGCGAAGAATCGATTCCTCATTCCATCGCACGGCGCTCGCCGTGACGAGTTAATGCGCGAGGCCGCTAGCGCTGCATTCTATCAGAGTGGCTGGTTTGCGCTCATGGTACTTGTTGCCTGGCCGACTCTCCTGTTAGCCCTTGGTTTATTGCAGTTCCGCCGTGCAGATCTCTAGTGTACTTGATCGCCTGCCTAGTGTCGAAATCGGTTCTTTTGATCTGTCCACCATAGGATCTTTAGAGACACCTCACTCATCCTGTTTTCTCTGCGCCATCACAACACCGACAGCGACGAGAATCTTGCCAGTTTACTACAAATTCGACATCATTGTCGGGGCTGAAGGATTAAGACATATTCAATTTTGAACCGATACTGTTCCCAGCTGCTTAAAATCACAAGTAGAAGCAGACTCCCTGGGCACCCTTGAGTCGATCACGTGAATTTTGCGGGACATATTTAGAGTGCCAATTGGCATTGATTTCGGTGATCGAATTTGGCTGCTCAGAACGATCCGGAAATGTAAATTATTTCTGATATTTCGGCCCGTTCCAAGGTGCATGATTGATTTGATAATCGAAGTAGAACGTGCGACGGCAGCGAGGTCGATTTTCGAAAATCGGTGTTTTTGGGTGGTTTACTTCCTGTGGGCAGTATAAGCAGAAGTGGACATCAGTAAAATCCGCTACCTTGACAAGCAACGTCGTTATCTCCATGCCAGTCTAACTACCAAGTAGAGAGAGGGGATATTAGCACATATCATTACTACCAGCGATCACGCAACCGACAGCACTTCGCCTGATTTTCTCGCTGAAGCGAACTTCTCCAACGAAATGTGAGGGAGACCATCGCCGCTGCTGTGCTTATTCTGTCCCACATTTCCTGATTCACTCTTACTCCAACCCTCGGTGAGCGGAGGCTCCTGATAGTGGTAACAGGTTTCTCTGCGGAGAGTAAGAGACGTCGACACTCTCTTCTCTCGACACGGACCTGCGTGGCAGACAGAGGAGTACTCACTGAAAACAGCGATATGATTATCCAAATCAAGCACGTACTTTCTATATATAATGTTCTCCACACTTCTGTTACCAATCGATGGCAGCGATACTGCACAGAATGCAATCCCCTATGCATTGGAACTCGCCGAGCAGTATGAGATGGCTCTTCACATTGTGTCGGTGGTTGAGACCGATGGCACAGAGCCCGATGAAAAACGGATGGCCATGTATGAGGAGTTCGAAGTCGAAGCCAAACAAATGGTCGAAGACGTTATTGCACAAGCCGGACGCCGTGATATTCGCACCACGGCTGGTTCGATCGCAGAGGGGAAACCACAGCGAGCGATCCTGCAATATGCCGCCGAGCAGGATGTCGATTTGATCGTGATGGGGACCCATGGGCGGAGTGGGTTTCGGCATGCACTACGGCGGAGCGTCACCGAGAAAGTCATTCGGCGGGCCGAAGCTCCAGTGCTTGCCATTCGGCTTGTCGACTCGGATCACAATGAAAACACTCACCAGAAGAGCGCAGAGAGGGTGTGCCGGTCTCTGATTCCTCTCTGAAAACGATAACCTGGTCCCATTATCTATTGGTACCGACCGCCATCCCTTATATAACAGGCGAAAGGATTAGCTTTGACCGAGTTAGTAGACTCATTCCTACGCCCTCAACACGGAGACCCGCCCATGATCATCACCGATATCACGGTACCCGCCGACCAATTCGCCCTCGGCCGCCTGCTCGACGAATACCCCGCCATCAAGATCGAACTCGAACGCCTCGTCCCACTCCAATCGGGCATCATCCCCTTATTCTGGGTTGAAGGTGGTGAGAGCGACGCCATCGAAGCCACACTCCGAAATGATCCGCTGACACAGGACGTCCAGTTACTCACCGAAGCAGATGGTCGTCTGCTGTTTGAAATCGAATGGAGCCCGGACGTCAACCATCTCGTCCAACCCTTACTCGCGACGGATGCCGAGATACTCATCGCAGAAGGCACCGTCGATGCCTGGGAGTTCCGCCTGCAATTTCCGATCCGACAGGCACTCACCGACTTTCTAACCCAATGTCGTGAACACGGCGTTGCAATTGAGCTTCGTCGGCTATACAATCCTACGCTTCCAGACGAGGGGGGCCAACTGACTGATGATCAGTATGAAATCATTGCAGCCGCCTATGAGCGCGGGTTTTGGAATATTCCGCGTGACGCCACCCTTGAAGACCTCGCTGCAGAGCTCAGTATCAGTGGGAATTCAGCCTCCCAACGCCTTCGACGGGGGATTACTACCCTTGTCGCGGAAGTCTTGTTTCCGGATGCCACACAGTAGCGGTGGAAGGTCGTTTGTGCCCAATCGGACATTCAGGTTTGCTTATAAATGATGGGGGTTCATGACAACCCCCATTAAGCCTGAGAGTGGCCCTTACCCCATCACGATACATAGAATACTCTGAAGAACACTCGGCCACGACCCGTGTCCCCCGCTCGCCAAGTAGCACACCGATAGACAACCCACTTCAGAGGATTATAATGGACGACACCAACGCTCAAACACCCCCGACCGATCCGCCTCGCACCACCCGCTCACCACAGACGCCAATTAGTACGCTTGTGATTCAAGCCGTCGCCGAAGCAGAGGAGTGCGATCCATCGATGGTCGCGCCGCCACTGTACGATGCGATTGATCCTGATGCACTCGATGCCCTCTATGCACGAGCATCGCCGCACATGGAGTTTGACTACGCCGGCCACCACGTCGAAATCACGCCCGCCAGGAGAGTGACCGTTCAGCCGACATGAGTGATCCATACCGCCTTGTTTGTGGTGTCTGTGAGTGGTCTGCCACCACCGCCGATGGAACCGCACGCATGGCCGTCACGAATGCTGGCATCGCCCATTATCGAGAGACGGATCACACACCCATCCAGGCACAGTCATACACGCCGTCGTCACGTCGCTCCCGATCACTGCTCCAGTGACACGGTGTGCTCCTCCTAGATCGATGACTCAGCACCTCTGTTGGTAGCTGTTGTTCCAGTGGCACTGATGTAGTGGTGGTGGGCGGGATTTCAATGAGCGAATCTGCCTTTCGTTGGATTGATGACCAATTCAAGCTGGGAGCGTTCTTTTCGAAACTAAATGGATACTATCATATCGATATTCGACGAGGTGAGACGCTACCCTTATACGGATGCTCTGGCTCTAGTTAGCACGGAACGCACCAGTACACTATGTGTGCTCATCTCCGCCGCCGGCGAAGATGATGAACGCCAACGGTGTGTTATCGCAACACCGTTTATTCGTGTGGTCGTGACACGGGGTACATTATTCAGTACCAATGGGTTCTGCCCAGCAGCCACCCCACCATGACACACCGACCCACAAGCCAAGCGCCTGCACCGCTCGTATTGCGATTCTCCCAACATCGCACCCGGCACTCTCACTCACTCGTTTCAATCTCATCGGAGGAATACTAATGGAGGTCGTGACCGTCGAATTCACGGTGCCCAGTGAGTGTTTCATTCTGGGTGAAATCCTCACCGATGGCAGTGACGTCTCCATCGAGCTGACTCAATTCGTCCCAGTCGAACAAACACTTGTGCCGTACTTTTGGGCTGAAACCACCGACCAAGACGCCTTCGAACAATCAGTGCGCGCCGATGAGCGTGTTGCAACTCTCACCCCCCTCGATGCGGGGCCAGAAAAGACGCTCTACCAGATCGAGTGGACGCGAGATATCGATCATATGCTCACCGCGTTTCGGGAGCACAATCTCATCGTTGAAGAGGCAACCGGGACCGCCGACACGTGGCACTTTACGGTGCGCGGGCCAAATCGCGGCAATCTCTCGTCCTTTCAACAGGCCTGTGCTGACTACGACATTCCGCTCGAGATTCAGCGGGTATGGAATCCCGGGAAACCAGCGACGGCACAGTACGATATCACCGAAAAACAGCGCGAAGCGATCGAGTACGCGTTCACGGATGGGTATTTCAATGTGCCCCGTGAGACCTCACTCGGTGTCTTAGGCGAGGCAATGGGCATCACTGGCCAATCGTTTGCCCGGCGGCTCAGACGTGGGTTGTATTCGTTGGTCAAACATACGGTGATGGACAATCAGAAATAAGTCCCGTTCATGTGAAGACCCACTATTCTCACTCACTGGCGATCTAATGGACCTATGACAGCAAACCCCTCAGATCCCCCCGACCAAACCAGCTCCGACAATGCACGAGACAAGCCCGTGACTGCTAGCCTCTCCGTCGATGAGATCTATTCTCTTGTAGCGGATCACCATCGGCGATATACTCTCTACTACCTGGCTTTCGAGACCAGTGGTGAGAATTGGACACTAGATGGCCTGATCGAGTATCTCCAACCCACACTGGACGAAATGAGTAGTCGAGAAAGCTCTGTCCGAACGCACCTGTATCATATGGTCCTTCCGCGGTTGCAGGATGCTGGAGTTGTCGACTACGATAGGCGCAGTGAAATGATTCGCTATTGGGGTCACCCACAGCTCGAAGAGATACTCGTTCGCGTCAGACAGATCGAACAAGGACATGAAGACCCTAGCCAGGAAGGTCACTAATGTCTGGTACAATCGTTGAGGTCACTGTTCCTCGCGAACAGTTTGCACTTGCACACACCCTTGCGGAACTTGAGACACTCACGTTTGACGTGGAACAGATGGTTGCCACCAATCAGAAGTCGCTGATGCCCCTCATGTGGGTTGACGCACCTGATCGCCCCACACTTGAAACGGCATTTGCTGCTGATGACAGCGTTGCTGGCTACCACATGATCGCCGACTTCGAGACTGAATATCTCTACCAGCTTGAATGGGTTGATCGCATTGAGCATCTAATCCAGATCCTTGTTGATCAAGAGGGGACTGTGCTGCGCGCAACGGGCCGACATAGTAGCTGGACGTTTC
This sequence comes from Haladaptatus caseinilyticus, assembly GCF_026248685.1. Lineage (NCBI taxonomy): Archaea > Methanobacteriati > Methanobacteriota > Halobacteria > Halobacteriales > Haladaptataceae > Haladaptatus > Haladaptatus caseinilyticus. The sequence continues at coordinate 98,995 of NZ_CP111041.1, forward strand.
GACTGTTGTTTGCCGACCGTGAGATGGCCGCTCGCACCAATGAATACTGTCTGGAACACGGCATCGACTTTGAGGTCACAGATATTCACGACTTCACTGGTCACAATGGGAGTCGCATAGGGCTGACCGACTGCCAACAAACGGCACTTGAGCTCGCAGCTGCTCGCGGGTATTATACTGTGCCACGCGAGGTCTCAGCGGACGATCTCGCGGAGGAACTTGGAATTAGTCCTCAAGCGCTCTCTGAACGGCTCCGGCGTGCCCATGGCCATCTGGTCCATCATGTCTTCGGCACTGGAAATGAGGTTTCAGACTCGACAGATACAGCCCACTAGAGCCCGCCTCAAACACGAGCTTCGACTAACAGCGACCAGTGTGGAGTACAGTCTCCACCTAAACAGATTCAATACTCTCTAGTAAGTCGAACTCCACGTAACTCGACCGAGGAATGTTTGGTCACCGCCACTCAGTATGGAGAGACAATCTCATTGGTGATCACCAGTTCCTGTAGATGTGTGTTCTTAAGTTAGAGGAACGCCACATAGCCACAACTCGGACAGTGGAGCCGGTCGTGTTCGCACAAGAGGATACCATCAGCACACTCGGCACACCTCTCTTCAACGGTCCTACTGCTTGCAGATATCGTCTGGAATGTGTATAGCAACTGTTCCAGCTCGATGATGCGGCGGTGTTGGGCCTCAAGCTGCTTTTACACGTGGTCTGGGTCGTGTGACTGGTGTGCTGGCGAACCACGCCGTCGTCTCTGCCGATGATACAGCATGATTAATCATACCCTTTCTATCTGCATGGATGTTGTGCGTGCTCTCGCAAGGGCTACTCACCCCCAGAAAACAAATGCCACCGATATCTCAAAGATGCACATCCCCGGGAGAGCGCCCCATCTGATTATCACTCAGACTTCCTACCTCCCAAGGGGGCGCTGAGTCATTGGGGTTCAGTACTTCCTTGGTACCAACGATAGAAAAATGGATATTTGATAATTTCTTTCATCCGATGGCTCTTTTTATATGGTTAGATCATGGATTTACTGTGAAAAACTATTGAGAAGCGTAGGAGTCCGCAGGACGCATCGAATGAGAACTTTCGTGGGAAGGTTGGTGACACTCGGTGGGAGGCCAGCCCACCGCCAGAGCTTCCGGCACCGCAACGCGTCCGCTCGAGCTGAAGTACGCTTCGCACCCATGGACAGGGCACACTTCAACTAACGAGTGACATCCCCTTAAGTATAATTCACCTACGCCGGAAGTAGATGGTCTTTGCTTTTAGCCATCAATACGAAACGCTCCACACCCGCTTAGTGCAACAGGAAGTAGTGAATCACTCGAATCTCAACTATTCACTCTTCGTGGACAAGTGGGACCAAGTTCATTGTCGCGTAAAATCGTAAGCGGAAATAGAACAGATACACAGAACCCTCACGGAGTGCATCTTCCTACATACGGATTTGCCTTCGAGGTTGTAATAGCGGATAGTGGTGGTTCCTCAGCTGACAGGCTCCCTGATAGTGAGACCCGAGGAAATCCAAATCAAATGGCCTCGACAGAAGGTAACCCACTACACGCCAAACATACACCTCGTGAGTAACTAGAGTTCCATCCCATGACAAACGAAGGGTGTGTTGAGTGGAGGTGTATACGATGTGGAGAACCATTCGATGCACCGGATGCACAGACGGCTACGTGCCCCTACTGTGAAACCGTGTTGAAGATCCCTGACGAAGCGTGGGAGTACTACCAATCGGATGAAAATGAAGAATAGGGCAAGTGGATTCATAGCGATCTCTCAAGAGATCAGTACTGGGCCCTGGAAGCCGGTTACTGATGGTGAGACGTTCGATTTTACCGTTACAAATAAGAGTACGACCGAGATTTCGCTCGGCTGCGACAATCCGTGGACGCTTCAACAGCAGAAAAATGGTCGGTGGCGCGAGATGATGTGGACTATAAGCGATGTCTTTCCTGCATGTTTGACCACTCTCACACTCGGCGACACCATCACCGAAACCGTCACGCTGAGACGCTCGGCACTCGAAACCAAAAGTGAGATCGTTAAACATGAATTCGTCCCTGGGTTGTATCGGTTCGTATTGCTCGCGCCTGACCCTTTCTTCGCGATCAGCTTCCGTATAAAACCGTCTAAGTGATGATTTGTCCGTTGTTCACTCGCGATCGGGTGTTCTCCTCTTGGTCAGGTAACTGTCCAGCACTACATCGAGATGGATAGTTGTACGAGAAAGAGCGCTGTTATTACGAGCGTGAGAGCGGCCATCCCATAGGCTAATGAGCCATATTCCGAAGGTTTACGCTCCTCTTGTTCTGGATTCCGCAACCTGATGAGGCCAGTAAATAAGATCGTCAGTCCGACACCAGCACGAAGAACACTTTCTATGTTCAATTGAAATTGAGTGGCTACCAGGGCTAGAGCTATCAAGACAGCCCCGCTATACAGAAAGCAATACGTCACAAATCGAGCCGGGCGCATTACCGATAAAATTGTTTTCTTTGGCACATATTTCTATCGGTAACTCCAGAGATTGACGTAGTAAAGTCGATTCTATCCGCCGAATCGCTCTATACAGGAGTTTTAGTGAATCATCCACTTACGATTTCCACAACATCATATAGGCTGTGTGTTTCATAGGTGGGGGCGACTGGGAGGGTTATATCCCTGCAATGCGGTCGGCGGACAAAAACTGAATCTAAACCTGCCCTGTGAGCGGCAATTACATCACTCTCTCTGTCGCTGATGTAGAGAGCGGATTCGGCTCCAAGCTCTGTGATTGCTCGGTCGAGATAGTGTGTATTCGGTTTCTTTAAGTTGAGACTCTCAACCGTCTTCTCGCGGCCATAATAGGTGTCGAACGCAGGTTGCAGCTCGAAAAAATCCAACACAAACTCAATTGTACTGTGATGGTTATTGCTCACCACACCGCAGGTCTGAGAAAGATTCGAGATGACCGTTTCGTCGTCATAGCAGACCCGAGAACCCGCCTTAAACTTTTCAAATTGTGATTGTTCGTCGAGGCGCTCACGGGCTTCCCAAAATGTGGCCACATCAAGAATATAGGTCACACATATTTCATGGAGTCTTTCGACTGTCGTTCCATTCACAATATCGTCGTTTGTGTTACCGGAACGCGTTTTATGCCTCCGTCCGATGCTCTAACTGCGCTCTCACAACTGGTCAAGACAATTTCCCGACGCCATCATGCGGCGCTGACGGTCTGGCTGGTTGTGAGAGCCCTGCCTACGGCTTTCCTTACCTTTCTCCGAGTGAGCGTTGGTGGAGACTGCGTTTTCGGAAAATCTAATCGGAAACGATTCAACAGGGCCACTGACGACCGATACTTCGAGATCTGATTGAGGCTCATCTCGGTGAGAACATTCTGGAGAGAGACGTACTTATTCGCTCCAAACTGACGATAGCAGAACCTCGAGTCTTACTTCATAGTTGGTGGCCAGCACGACCAGTACTCACACAGATTTCCATCGACATTTCATCTATTGGAATATTCGGAAGCGACCCTGGCTTGCCTAAGAGGATTTTGGTGGTCGTGTTTACTTGCAACGATGCAAACTAGCCAAATCACGACGGGATGGGACGAGTATCGCCGAGCACTTCGACCGACTGATCAGTTGGTTTTCGATCGACTCTTCGAGTATGCACAGCTGCATACCGATCCTAGCACTGTTCACAAACCTCTGTTCGTTGAAACGCCGATTCTAATCTCGATGTTGCTCGAACAGCAGATCCAGATCGACGATTTGGAAGAACGGCTTGATCACTTAGAGGACGATTTGAACGGTCAGGGATGAGGTCATGATGTACAAAATCGACTCCGTCGACGACGACGTGCTCACCTGGTCGGTGACTGACTCCGGAGTGAGTTGCGAGGTTGATGAGTCGTATACACCGACAATTTACATCTCTGTGCATGGTGACGGCGATTTTTCGACGGCACGTGCTGCACTCCGTGATCATCCTGCCGTTGTTCGGGTTGCTACTGTTGATGAACGTGTGAGCTACCGGCACGATCCCGAGCAAGTGCTTCGGGTGGATGTTGTTGATCTCAAGACGGTCAATTCAGTGGCGAGAATGGTGAGCAAGTGGGGTTCACCCGGTGAGTATCGCTGCTACAACGTCGATTTCTCGCGAGAGTTCCGCTACTGTCTCGAAGAGGGAATTGACCCACTGCCAAAACACGAACTCTCGGAGATACAGATTGCTGTGTCGGAGACAGAACTCGCGAGTGAGCGGGTTACCGAACTCACGATCGACGACGAGACGATGACTGGGAGTGGCGAAGACGTGTTAGCAACGCTATCAGATCGAGTAGAGTCGGTTGACCCGGATGTACTCTTCCTGAATACCAGCAACCTCATTCCTGTTCTGTTCCAGCAAGCTGATCGACTCGATGTAGAGTTTCAGCTTGGACGACGGTCGGGGTGGCAGCAGCTGGCGGGTGAATCAACCTACGAAAGCTACGGGCAAGTCGGCCACTCACCAGCACGCTACAATCTCCCCGGTCGGGTGATCATCGACGGCTCGAATACGTTCATGTGGAATCAGACCAACCTCGATGGCTGTCTGTATCTCGTCGAACAGTCGGGCAAACCACTGCAGGAGTTGGCGTGGTCGTCAATCGGAAATATTCTCACCGGAATTCAGATTCAGGAGGCCCGTGAGCGGGACGTGCTTGTTCCGTGGCGGTCGTGGCGACACGAGAAGTTCAAGACAATGCGCCAGCTGCACGACGCCGACCGAGGTGGGTTCACCTTTGCGCCGGACGTCGGGCTACACGAGGACGTCCACGAACTCGACTTCTCCTCGTTGTATCCGAATATCATCGTCACACGGAATGTGAGTCCGGAGAAGATTCGCTGTGAGTGCCATGCCGAGAGAGAGGATGTACCGGGCATCGGGTATTCGATTTGTGACGAGCGGGGGTATCTTCCTGACGTGCTTGAGCCGTTAATCGAGGCTCGGGATGCAATTAAAGCCGAGATTCGAGCAACTGAGGATGAAGAGCGTCGTGATGAATTGGAGGGTCAATCGAGCGCGATCAAGTGGATTTTGGTCTCGTGTTTCGGCTATCAGGGCTTTTCGAATGCGAAATTCGGGCGGATCGAGTGCCATGAGGCGATCAACGCGTATGCCAGGGAGATTCTGTTGGAGACCAAGGCTGTGCTCGAGGAGCATGGCTGGCGCATTGTGCATGGGATCGTCGATAGCGTGTGGGTGACGCCAATCGAAGGCGAGGGACAGAGGTCGCTTTCAGAGCTTGTCACGGAGATTTTCGATCAGGTGGCAATTCGGCTCGAACATGAAGCCCACTACGACTGGATATCGTTTGTGCCGTTACGTGATTCGGATGCTGGTGCGTTGACGAAGTATTTCGGAAAGGTCGCTGGAGAGGATGAATACAAGTATCGGGGCATTGAGTGTCGCCAGCGAAGCACGCCCTCGTATCTCGACGATGCGCAGAAGGCGCTGATTCGAGCAGTGGATGAGTATCGTGATCCAGAAGCGGTTTGTGAGGAATTGCGGTCGTGGGTTGATCGACTTGAGCGCGCGGCAGTCGATCCGAGTGAGTTGGTAATTAGGAATCGGGTTTCGAAGAAACGGGAGGATTACACGCACTCTACGCGGAGTGTGGCGGCGTTGGAGCGGGCGGCTGATCTGGGGTTGGCGCGTGCGCCTGGTCAGAGTGTGTCGTATGTGGTGGTGGATGATTCGAAGAAATCGTGGGAGCGGGTACAGTTGGCGAGTGAGGAGTTAGACGAGTATGATGTCGGGTTTTATCGAGAGTTGTTGGTTCGTGCAGCAGCGAGTGTGTTGTCGCCGCTTTGGTGGCGTGAATCAGATATTGAGCAGGAGTTAGGGCAGTATACGAGTCTAGTTTGGCGTCATTTAGTTACACGCCGTGATAAATGAACCCAAACATACCTACCGCTTAATCGTCCCGTGATAAATTGTATGTACAGAAAGAAATCACGCTCTGTCTGTATCAATTGTCTCTGGTAACGGATCAACACGAAACATATAGTCCGCATAGACGCCATCAAGATTCGTGGGACTGTTCTTCAGCAGTATGCCTTTGGCAAGGGCTAGCCTCTGCCTCAACGCTTCCGTGATCCGTTTCTTCCTGGTAGCGTTCAAGAGCGACAAATTTCGCTGGTTCGTCGCACTCACGACGGTGACATTTGCGGGGTGAGTCCGAATTTTCTTTTCTCTCGTCTCGAGATTCATCTGCTTCGTTCTGTTCGTCACGTGATTTGGTTTCGTCCATACGTTCGTGTGCCTGCTCAACTTCCCACACTCGTTGGCGGTTTTCTTCATCATGAGATTGCTTGTTTCGGCTCTTTTTATCGTCCGCCATGTCGTATCTAGGTAAACGTGAAAGATAATGCTGTGGTCGGCATTTGGAACATTCTTGGCGGGAAACGACCCACTGAGTTGAATCACAAAATTTTATATTCTGATATATATTCCATTGATATCATTGTGAGCTACGAGAATTCGAACTGGTTGGATAATGATTCTCATCCTCGCTACCACATCTCTGTCAATTCTATTCACTCTCTCTAAAATATATGTAGTGGTATTATGACTGATGTCGATATATATTCAATGTGGTTATACATGTGTCTCTAGCACAAGCTGGGGGTATTCCACCTGTTACAACTGGTATGCTTGTCGTATTCGGGATTGTCGCGTTAGCACTCTTTCTTTTCGTGACAGAATTATTGCCGATGGATGTCACTGCGATTCTCATAATGGTGCTCCTTATGTTCCTGAATCCTTGGACCCAAGTTTCCATCGCTGAAGGGATTTCGGGTTTTTCAAGCACTGCAACTGTCGCCGTGCTCGCGATGCTCATCCTCTCGACAGGGATTAGTCAAACAGGACTCGTTCAGATTATTGGAAAAAAGATGGCCGCCTTTGCAGGCAATGATCAGCTGAAACAACTTGTTGCAACTATCGGCGTCACTGGTCCTGTCTCTGGATTCATTAACAACACTCCAGTGGTTGCTATCCTCGTTCCGGTCATCTCCGATCTCGCCCACGAGGGAAATACCTCTCCCTCGAAACTCCTTATTCCTCTCTCGTATGCCTCGATGTTCGGTGGAATGCTCACTCTCGTTGGAACCTCAACAAACTTACTCGCATCCAGCGTTTCTGAACGGTTGATTGGGCAGCCATTCTCGATGTTTACCTTCACTGGACTGGGAGTCATCGTACTTCTAACGGGCACTATCTATTTGCTGACTATCGGCCACAAACTCATCCCGGAACGCGTTCCTGCACGTGAAGACTACATTGAGGAATACGATCTACAGGGCTATGTGTTCGAAGTCGTCGTCCGGGACGAGTCCCCTATCGTCGGGAACACTGTTCAAACCGCGATCGATGAATCACAATTCGATACGGATATCGTCCAACTCACCCGCGACGATGAACAGTATTTCGAAGGTATCGCCAGCAAACGGATTCGTGCGGGAGATATTCTGACTGTTCGTACTGACCGTGGAACGCTCAATGTCCTTCGTGAGCAAGAAGGTCTCGACCTTGTTGGGACACAATACTCCGATTCGGCACTCGACCCGCCAGAGGAAGAAACACAGACACTCGTCGAGATTGTCATTCAGTCTGGCTCCTCATTACTCGGTGAGACGATTGCGACCTCGGCCTTTCGTGAGCGATACGACGCAAGCGTCCTCGCGTTCCGATCCGGCGGGAAAACAATACGGAGCCGGCTCAACGATCTCCCACTGCGGGTCGGTGATACACTTCTTGTCCAAGCCCCGAATGACAGTATCGACCGGTTGAGTCGCAATCCCGAATTTATCGTCGCCCACGAATCCGAATCGCCGGATTATCGAACGGAAAAGATCCCGTGGGCACTCGGGATTATCATCGCTGTTGTCGGTCTTGTCGGGATGCCATGGAGTACTCTCGCGAACGTAACCGATGTTGAGATGTTTGCAGGTGTCGAATTCAACATCGTCCAAACAGCACTTGCGGGTGTCGTGTTGATGGTAGTCACTGATGTGATCAAACCTGGTGAGATATACGAAGGCGTCGATTGGAGTGTTATCTTCCTACTAGCGGGTGTTATTCCACTTGGTGTTGCCTTAGAGCAAACGGGTGCAGCAAACCTCCTCGGTTCGCTTGTGGCTGCAACCGCAGATTTTCTCCCACTTATCGGTGTTCTGTGGGTATTCTACATCGCAACGGGGCTCATTACGAGTATCATCAGCAACAATGCGAGCGTCGTCTTGATGATTCCCGTCGCTGTCGAAGCGGCCACGGATATCGGTGCCAACCCGTTTGCATTCGTGCTGGCAGTGACGTTTGCTGCCTCGACAGCCTTCATTACACCTGTGGGCTATCAAACAAACCTGTTTGTGTATGGCCCTGGAGGGTACAAATTCACGGATTATGCCAGAGTTGGTGCACCGCTTCAGCTGCTTCTTTCCGTCGTAACCATCCTTGGAATTGCCTTCTTCTGGGGAATTAGTGCACCAGTATGAACTACTCTTCCATGTTCGAACCTGCATGAAGGGAGTGAGCGATTGCTTCCAACTACAATAGATCTGTTATTCGAGATCCATCGAATCGATCTGTTCGGGATATCGGTTGCGAATTGTTACTTCGGTTACCTGTGCAACTGAAGCGACCGCATCCTGTGTTTCTTTCTCATTACATAGCAGTGATGCAGCGTAAATCGCCGCCGCCGCATATCCTGTGGGTGACTTTCCTGAAAGCAGGCCCTTTGCTATCGAGGCATCAAGAATCTCGTTCGTTTTCGCTTCAACAGCATCACTGCTCCCGAGTTCTGAACAAAATCGAGGGACGTACTGCTTCGGATCAACTGGTTTGATCTCGAGTCCAAGTTCCCGCCTGAGATACGTATATGAGCGACCGATCTCCTTTCGTCCCACACGAGACACACCCGAAACCTCCTCCAAACTGCGAGGAATATTCTCGCTGCGACACGCCGCATACAGACAACTCGTTGCGACGCCTTCGATCGATCGCCCTTGAATCAGGTCTTCTTCTAAGGCACGGCGATACAGCACACAGGCAATCTCGCGAACCGAACGCGGAATACCGAGTGCACTCGACATTCGATCAATCTCGCTCAGGGCGAATTGGAGGTTGCGCTCGCCCGCGTCCTTCGTGCGAATCCGAGTTTGCCACTGGCGTAGCCGATGCATCTGAATCCGTTTCCTCTCAGAGAGCGAGTGACCGGATGCATCCGTGTTTTTCCAATCGATGGTTGTGGTGAGACCTTTATCGTGTATGGTTTGGGTGAGTGGTGCACCGACTCGGGACTTGTTCTGCTGCTCTCGATGTGTGTATGCTCGCCACTCTGGCCCCCGGTCGATCGACTTTTCTTCGATAATCAAACCACAATTCTCACAGACGATTTCACTGCCATCTGCGCTCGTACGAAGCGTGTTAGATTCACACTCGGGACAGTCTTGTACGCCCTCTCGTTCATCTGTACTCCGTTCCGTCGTCATATCGCGCTCATTCCGACGGCTGGGGCGTAACATATCTTTATTTATATACTGTTGCTACGCGGTTAAGCTCTCTGTATGATTACTAGCTGTCCTTTCGTGGGGAAGTTCTGCTCTCAGAGCATAGTACGTATGCTCTCGCGACATAGGTCGCGTGAATCGGCTATTGTGGAGAAATTAGAGGAGTATACCGAGTCCAGTTTGGCATCCATCGCTCTGGTGACGATCCTATTTGACTATCGTGGGGAGAGCATCAGACGTTTCGTTCTGATTTCTCGCTGTCGCTGTTTCTTCATGTAGTATTCCCAGAGGCGGAGATACGTAACGGACTCTCGGAGTTCGATGTCGATTGAACCGAGCATTTCGTGCTGAGGTTCACCATAGAACTGTTGTTCGTTTAGTGGAGTCGATTGAAACTCATGTTGTGGTTTCCCATCCCGCCAGGAATCGATTGTATCGGTCATTTGTGTTCCTTTCTGTTGGGACAACCACTGTTGGTTCCAGTCTTAAGCGGCAGTACTCATCCTTATATCTTAGTACGTGCTCCAGCACGATGAATTATGTTACCTCTATCTCGGGAGAATTTACCAAAACCATAAGGTCACGAATCACCCGCTTACTGGGACGTTCAGCTCACTTTGGCACCCTGCACGTCCGATTTCGAATAGAAGTACAATGAGCAACTCCATTCCGGTAGTCCAGGTATCACCGACTCCGCTTGTCGGAAGATCCTGGTGATCAGCTTTTGCTCATCACTTGGCATTTCAACGAAGGAACAATACCCTCGTTTCCATGTAAGATATTCCATCCCCGTGACCGGAAGCGAACTCTTATGCCCGCAGAAAAACTATTTACTTAAATGGACGATGTCTTTGTCGGGAATCTCATGTCTTCACCGGTGTACACTGTAAGTAACGACACGTCACTCCAGAACGCTGGCGAGACAATGCGCGAACACGAGATTGGATCGATAATCGCCGTTGGTGATGACGATCATCTCGAAGGAATCATCACTGCAACTGATTTCATTCATGTTGTCGCAGAAGGTGCGCCTGATCCGAATGCGACTGTTGCCACAGTTATGAGTACAGACGTCATCACAACTACGGCAAGTGAATCGGTTCAAACTGCGGCGGACATAATGATTGAACATGGCTTTGACCATCTCCCAGTCGTCGACGGAGAGGCGGTCATCGGTGTTATCACGACGACTGACCTCACGGCATATCTTTCGACTACAGAGGATCCGAGCCCATCATAAGAGGCATATGTCGTTGAAACCCAGTGGGAAGTTGGCGAACAGTAGCGTTCCACACGATGGCAAACAGAAGTCGGTATTCTAACGATGTCGTTCAGATCAATGAGTGATGGTGTTAGGATCGAAAACAGCACAATGGCTATTCAGTCCTCGAACGTTTCGTCGTGTTGATGGTAGTGGATAGTCAGCGTACCTGGGGTAGGATGTCTGGTTGCGTCGCGGATGGCTTCGAACGTTTCGAGTATTTCAGTCGACTTGTCTTCGTCTCCATATATTTCTCGTGTTTCTTCACGTAAGGCGTCATAAATTCGTTCCGCAAGGCGCCTGATTGCTTCTGCGTCGGATTTTGATTTGATTTCAAAGACGGCCTCGTAATGCGACATATGACTAGTTGGTGTTCCAACGACAAAACCCATCCCCTCCAAACGCCGACAAGGAGCGTTTTCTCTGAGTATTGCCTTCCCAGAAAAACGGAGACATCAGAAACGCTATACAAACGTTGATTGGTGTGCCACTCCCCTAGATTGCATGGCCGAATTTCCAGACGAAAGACAGCTCGTACTGCGAGTGCGTTCCCAGTTGGAACAATGGACGAACAATGCCCGGATACGAGCATACAGTGAATTGTTCGAAGGCGATGATCCACTCCTTACTCCCGAAGAAATACAACGGCTTGATGCGCTCGATTCTGTAATGGAACGGAACGGTGGCGATGGCGTGTGGGGCACCGATCAGTACGGAATCCACACGGCGGGAACCACGACTTCGGACAGTTCGATCGGAATCGTCTGCGTGTATCACCCGCAAATCACCCAAGATTCTGTCCTTCAGGGAGATGACGGTATCGATGACGAGACCGAGGAGAAATTCAACGCAGCACTCTGGCAATATAGCGAACGCGTTGCGACACTCATCGAAGAACGGCTTGACGAGTTCATCCGCCAAACACAGAGTTAGCGCTGGGTTTAATTCCGTTTCCTGAAATTGGTCGGTTCATCGACAGCTGACATGGTCCTCCTAGCCAATACCGCCACAACCAAGACGAGAAACGACGACAATCAGTACGACACCGCCTGTCCTTCCGAGGAACTGGCCACCAAGTTCAGCCCCGCTTGCTAGCAAGCGAATCGTACCCCCCGGAACGGTTGCCCCCGTGTACTGAAAGTCAAGACCGTTACCCGCCGAGCCACCAGCCGTAGAGTTGCGCTTGTTCCTCTGTGTCCGGATGGTTCTTCGACTGGCCGTAGGTTTTGCCCTTGAGAAGCTGGCGTTCGACCGCGTTCGCGGCGAGACGAAGTGCATGCGTAGCGCCGTAGCCCTCCCCTTTGGCGGTGAAGTAACCACGGTCAGTGACTAGTCGAATCCGTGCCAACACCAGTGGCACTCCTCGGCTCCTTTCTTTGTGCTCGTGCAGTTCGATACTGGCCTTGATCACGCTCATCTCACCATACTTCGAGGTCACGCTGTCGATCAACGCAGAAACGTCATCGTAGTCCATCCCATCGAGTAACTCGAGACCGAACACCTGCACGGGACGTCGTTCTTCTTGCTCCCAGGTGAGTGCCTCGATGACGTCCGTCTTTGTGATGATTCCGATCGGTTCGTCCGTCTTGTTAGCCGTGACGACAAGTGAGGAAATCTCCCGATCGAACATCGTTTCGACTACCGCATCGAGCGGTGTGTCTCGCTGAACCGTCGCAGCTACATCGGACATCAGGTTCCGCACTGGCAGATCGAGCATCCGGTCGGAAGTACCATCCCGTTCACCAAACCCGCCGCGGCCACTAAATTCGTCTGACGAGCCACCCTGGCTCTTGTTCCCGCCGCGTGTCGTAAATTCGATGACATCGTACAAGCTCAATATGCCTACGAGCTCGTCATTGTCGATGATTGGAAGGTGTGCGATACGTGCTTCCCGAAGGGTGTTGAGGGCTTTCCCCATCGTGGTCATCGGGGTCGCACTGATCAGCGTTGTCGTGTATGCATCGTCAACGGTCACCGCGTCGAGAAACGGGCTCACGGCCTCCAAGACGGCATCTGCGGTCACCACACCAACGACGCGGTCTTTGTCCAGCACTGGGAGCGTCTTGGCGTTACTCCCGATCATGAGTCGTGCGACTTCACGGACATTCTCGGTTCGGTCGACGGTTGGGACGTGTTGCACACGTGAGCCAACCTTCGCCGAGGGCTGATTGGACGACGAGGCCAGTTGTCGGCGGCTGACGACGCCATGATACTCCTCGCCGTCCGTAACGACGACGGCGTCGAGTTCTTGATTCTCGAACGCACCAGCGACCTTCGAAAGGGGTGCACCGATATCGAACTCGGTGAACTGTGTTGAAACTATCTCAGAAATGTCCATTGTGTACTCACTATTAAGAGGGTTCGAGGACGGTTATGCTTGCTTCACTTTTTGGTGACACGATGCCGCTGATTTGTGGTGGGTCCCATTTGGATGTGAGGAGACGTATCGTTACCATCGTCACGACGGTACAGATCGTCCGTGGGTGATCAGTCGTCGTAATCCGAACAGACGCATTCGTGCCGTAACGATGCAAATTTACGAAGATATCGATGGAGGTCCTCTGCCAATTGAAGCATCGCATCAGCCTGTTCTGCACTGGCAACCGTTTCTCGATAGTAAACCTCTGCTCGATTTTGCTGCCACAGTTGTATCAGTCGGGCTGCAAATGACTCGCTGAAGAGGTTCACTTCTGCGCCACGTTGGTACACTGCTGTATGTTCGTGCCGAAGATCCTCGCCTGCCGCCTGTCCTTGATGGAAAAGATAGAACTGGATACTCCGTTCGATAGCAACGAAGGATGCTTCGATCACGACAGTATAGTAGCCGTTTTGCGACCGAAGCGTTCGTGCGGCTTCGAGCAACCGGCAGGCTTTCCGGAGTTGGACGAGCGCTTCATCAGACACATCCAAATCCGTTTCACTCGATTGGCCGCGTGTATCCTGAAAGGCTTGCTCCGCTGTATTGAGGGCGTCTTCAACGTAACTATCGTCCATTCGTGAGTACCTCCGATTTGAGCTGTTGCAGTGACTCGGAATCGACAAGCGTGAGTCCAGTTGTGAAGATTTCGCGTAATCGATCTCCATATCGCTGGGCAGTGGTTGTGGACTCGACGAGGACTTGGAATTTAAATCGGTCACCATCAAAGCGCTCGTCACTGAGTTCTGAGGCTATTTCGTGAGCTGTCTGTTGGGCGAGTGCTTGCTCATCATCAACGAGAACGAAGCAGTCGATATCACTCCGTCGATCAGCTTTGCCCCGAGCGACACTGCCGAATAGGACGATCCCGTGGACGGTGGAAAGTTCCTCGGTTACTCGGTCGACAAGCGTTCGGACAGGGTCACGGAACTCTGCTTGGGGAATCTCGAGGATTGGGTCATCCGGATGTGAAAGCCGTTCACGATTGATTTGAACGAGTTTCCGGTTTCCGTCGTACGAGGTCGTAACGAGATGTGTTGCTTCGAGCAAGTCAACGGCATCAGTAACACTGCTTGCGCTGTGCTCTGTGACTCGCCGGAGATCCCGAATACTGAGCGCAGTGTGTGGGCTTGCGGCGAGAAGATTGAGGATGTCGCTGGTTGCTGCATGCCGAAAGAGTCTGCCCTCCGGGACTGGAAGCGGCAGTTTGATCGACTTTCCCGTCTGTCGGTCGCTCTTAGCTACCATGGTCGCTCTTAACGACCAAAACACATGTAATTTTCCATCGGGCTGGCTCCGACACGCACTCACGCCGTCCTCGACTATCGCTATTGGGAGTAGTCGATTATACCGTTGTAATAGAGGGGGATCGCGAGAGCGACCCCCTCCGTTTCGCAGAAATAGACGCACTTCACCGTACCCAACCCATTACTACCACCGTGTGTCACCGGCAAGGCGGTGTGAATCTCGGGTGGTGGTGTGGTTCGAGAGGGGGTTCACAGAACCCCCGTGATTACAACGCTATAATTAGCGGCCTCCGTTTCCTCCCGCGTTCGCTTCGTGGGCGCGCATCCACCCCGCCAAATCAGGATGCCCGAACGTGATTTCGATGTGATGGCCACCGACGCCCATCGCATCGTCCACCGACAACGTTCGTGACTCCTTGTAGCTCACACCGGGGACGCGTTCGGCCATCTCCACCATGACGCGATAGCCGTCGTTTTGTTATTGGATAACGGTACTCCTTATCGGATCCAAGCACGTTGCAATCTATCGCACTGTTGTAAACTACTCTGGCACTGAACGAGGTACATATTCTGGCCCGGCACAAACGGTGAGTTTCTGTGGACGAATCTGCAATGCGAGATGCTCGTGGGTGCTCAGTTCACTATCAAGACTCAATTCAATCGGCTCATCGTGGAGGCTATCGATCTCTAATCGCTTTACCTGCATATGGTGAACGTGATCGGTGTCCTGGCCCAGTAGTCGGTGGGAGGCTGCGTCGGCGACGATGTCACTCGTCGACATCTCCTCGACAATGACGACATCGAAGAGCCCCACCCTCGACGTTCGCCTGTCCTCCTTGATTGACGAACCGGCGGACGTTTTCAATGAGCGCACACAGGGCCTCTCCGGTTCACGTTATCTCTTTGCCTTTCGGGACTGCCGAGAGTTCGATGTTGAGTCCGTCGAATCTCATCACTTCTTGAACACCTGCAATGACTAATGCGAGTGAACCGAATTGCTCTTTCAACTCGCCCCACGTGCCGACGTCGATACACCGCCTCGCTCCTGATTTGAGTACATCGAAGCCCTGCTCGACCGTCGTAATCCCGAGATTCGTCCTAGCAACCTTTTCCGTGCCCGTCAGAATCACGCCGAGCGTTACCGCGTCAAGTCCGCTCGCTTGGACGAGCCTTTGGATCACTTCGTGCACGTTCCATTGCCGCCAGCAACAGCTAACACGTCCACACCGTCTGCATCGGCTTCTGCGTGAGCGTGATAGCATGTCCCTCGCACTCGATCTCATAGATCGTGTACCACTGGCAGTCAGTCATTCGTGCATTATTCACTCGAGACCAGGCGTGTCCAGGTCTGTTTAGTGCAACATGTGGGTGTATGAGTCACCGTATTATTGTGAGCAACTTCGATTGAATATTTGGTGTATAACAGTGGATGTTTCCCAAAATCTCTGGTTGACCCTCTGCACGCCCACTATAGTAGCTGAGACTGTCGAATTGGCGATGCAGAGTTCAGGCGTAACTATCTTGTTACCCATATCCTCTTTGTTCATTTCAACGTACAATTCTCAGTTAATTTCCATACAGAGCGTCTATATACAATGTTCCCAAACTATCCTGGCGAGAGAGACACACGCATGACCGGCCCGGAGGACTTCCCGATTCCCGACGCACAGCCCACATCAGGGATGCAGCCACTGAACGGCACTGAACCGATCGAAACGACAGTCATCAACCGCATTCTACAGCACGAAAATACCGACCCGGAGGACCTTGTCCCACTCTACGAGGTCATCGACCCAGAAGCCCTCAACCTGCTGTTTGCCCCCCGACGAGATGGGTCGTCTCGCTCGACAGCGGGCACAGTCAGGTTTCAGTATTGTGGGTATCAAGTCACCGTCACCAGCGACCACGACGTCAGACTCGACCCGCTCACCGACGAATAATCACAGAAAGTCTGCAGCTACACAGTCCCAGCCCCATCTCGGGAGTGATTGGTGAGCGATGCAGCCACTGCGTGACGACTCGCAACTGCTCTGCACATTTGCCATCCACCGTCTACTTGCATCCGAGAAGAAGCGTACTGATTACGGCCAGTCGTGCGGGAGCTCGTCTGCATGGTCGCTCAGCAGCGTGAGAAGTGGGGCAATTTTCTCAAAGTTTGATCCCTGCCGAATTGTCTCCGTGTCGGGCTGCCATTCAATATAGCCGTGGTCGGCTAATTTCGGCAGGTGGAGATGGTGTAGCTGCGTTGTCACAGCGTCGGGCTCATCTGTCTCTCCTCCGTCGGGCACGATGTCCGCTTCTGTGAGTGTGGCATAGTCGTATGGATTTTCATCCTGTACTGCCAGTAAGAGACGGCGGCGGTACGGGTGATTTAACGCGCTGAGGCTAGCATCCAGGGATGCGATAGCTGTTTGTTGACTCATGATCTTGTGGTTGTGGTTGCGGAACGTATACTCATAGGGCGTTCCGCGTGCCGACCACACGAAGAGAGTAGGAAAACCCTGCACGACCGGTGACCCCGGTTCAAGCGGTCCCCACACGGGGACACAAACGCACAGTGTGTATGTATGATTCCGTAGTTGTCATTACGGAGGTGTAGATGAATAAGTGTTGGGTGAAATATACCTAGATCGTGCCAATATATTTTAAATAGATATCTGCTCATACGAGTCAGCGTCGCGTCGAGACAATCGATGACAAAAACGACGCAGCGAATCATGACTCCACGATTGAACGCCTGCCACTCGGTATGCTCCCGGTTTGCTTTTCACGCTGTAGAGATCAAAAATTTGACACGCTTGCCGACGATAGTCACTGATCAGACACGGTGATTGTTCGGTCAGAAGCGATTGTCACATGCTGGCCGGCATATTCGAAGCGCACGGTTGGCGCAGCATGCTGATACAGACTTTCGAGCGCATCTGGATCAATGGCCTCATACAGGGGTGTTGCAGGTGTCGTGCCGAGGGCCTCGGTTACTGCCGTGACCACTGCACTAGTGATCGATTGGGTGGCTGGTGGTGGTGTTTGAAGAGACGGGTCTACCTCTGACTGTGGGGTACTGGGCATGTCCTCTGCGAATGGACGGTGAGAAAATAGTCTTTGGGGGATATATGCTAGCATATGTCAGGTGTTACTGTCGAGCTGATGGTGACGATACACTCCGTCGGGAGCACTGGGAGTGCTCAGCTGCAGTTCGTCACTTGAGATCACGGCTGTCTACGTCTGCTTAGTGCAACAGACGGCAGTATGGCTGTCGAATTATTGTTCGAATTTGAAAATATTTAGTATACTAGTGCCGGTGAGCTGCTCTCGGTACCGCTAACGCACTATGAGTGCGAACTTGTGGGTGACTTTCCAAACAAACAACCATACTCACCGGATGCCTATCCTTCTCTGTTTAATTGGTTTAATACGTCGTCTCGGACTTCATCTGCGGAATCGTATGTTTTCTCGTCGGCTGAACTCAGCACTTCTTCGATGGATTGTGTGCCACCCATTGACTCAACTTCGTGATCGTCGTAGGTAGAAGTCAATTCATTGCTTGTCACTGGATAGTCTAACTCTTCGAGGCGCTCATCGAACTCGCCAAGTTCACCGCCTTCTGCTCGCTCCTCCACAGGAGATCGATCATCACTCATACAGCAATGATAGCATCGCGAGTCGGAATAAGGTGGTGGCTGCTACACCGGATGAGTAGCGGTGAGAATCAAGGACATGCAGGATAGGGGTCGTAAGGGGAAATCCTATGATAAATGAAATGGTTATAAACAGATTGTTCCCATCACATATTCGACTTTATTGATACATGTTTGGCATCGGGGAATTCATCGGATCCTGTTGTTCTTGAATGATCTGTTGATACTGTGTCGCAACTTGTTCGAGTTCTTCTTCAATCGCTTCTGCTTGCTGGGCAAGTGCGGTCGTTTCAATCTCAAAATCGACTAACGGTTCAACAGCATTCTCGATCAGTGATTGTGCGGCAGTGGGATCCGGGAAAAACGGATTTGTTTTCACAATAAGAATCGTAGTCGGAATTTCGGCCCCAAAGAACTCTTTCGCGAGTGCACCAGTAACACCACCGATAAGGCCTGTCCCGGCAGCAAGTGGGATACCGACGTCCTGTAGTTCCGCTTCAAGTTCATCCGTTGATGCCACGCCATGAATGTCACCGATTTCAGCGTCCGACTGGGCTGGTGCTCCAACAAAAAAGAGTGCATTCTTAAATTCCGTCGCCAATTCGTCCTGTAAACAGTGAGCAAGCCCGCGGTAACTTGATTGGGGAAGGACGACATCACTTTGGAGGGTGATGACGGCTGGATTTGCCTCTCCATACACGCGAATTGCATCCTGCAGACGACCATCACTATACGACGCCACTTGTGGGAACAACTCAGAGTCGAGTGATCCAAGGTGCGTAAGATCAAGCTGGTCTGTGATGTGAGCCGCTGTAATGGCGGCCACGAGACCGTGACCTGGTAACCCTTCGATAAGAGTTGCAGCCTCTGCTTTCTTTGCACTGAAACGTTTGAATTCAACCGGCTTGTCTGTGCCTGCCATATGTCTCGTTACACACTTTCGGTCTTGATCTTTCTCGTTGGCGATCCGGTCGAGATATTTGTCAATTTATTGTCGTGCAGGCCTTTCACCACTCCGCTCCGAGAGTGTCACATAGCTACATTGATTCCTGATCCTCACTCAATTGGATCGGAATAAAACCCACCCAGAAGCAGAATTGATTGTTGTAGTGCGATTGGCTCTCCCGTAATTAGATTTCTGGATTCGAGAACCCGTGTGTTTACACCCGCTTAGTGGACCATAGAGGCACCCGTCAACAGTTAGCAAATGCGTCTGGTGTATCGGCTCACATTCCCCGCCAAGGAAATCGCCCTCATTAGTCCCTACCTCCGTGAGTCGGATTCATCTCTCGAATTCGCCACCCTCGGCGAGTCCTCTACTGAACTCTTCCCCATTTTTGGGCATACGGTCCTGACCGCGAACTGCTCGCCGATCGCCTCGCTACTGACCGAGCAGTAACAGAGATTTCTCAACTCGCTCGGTGTTCCGACCGCGTACGCTACCGGGTAGAATGGGATATGAACGCCGATGCAGTCGCTTCGCTCGAAGAACTTGCAACGACACTCCACAACCAAAATGTAACGGTGCTGTTCGGGCGGGTTACACCCACCGAATGGCACTGTTTCCTCCAATTTCCGTGTCGGGACTCAGTAATTCACTTCTCTACCGAGTCTGCCGTTTTACAGCCCAGACTTGATCAACAGACGGATCTCGAATTGAAGAACTACCGGTCCTAAGTTTTGAAAGAGAGGGGTGGAATCGGACTCTCATACCCTGTAACTTCGTGTGCATGGTTAAGCAGGGAAGTTAACCCCCTACCGATACTCTCATACAGGCACACCATAGTTTACTAGCATATGGCAGAGTTTGTGGTTCACTTGTTGCTGATACAGAGAATGGATCCATCACAGGAGATCTCGCTTATTTCGTCTCTGCGACACTGAACCAACCGCTAAGTAGACATACCTATTGAGGTCTACACCAGCAGAAATATTGATTGAAAGGTAGGATACCGTTCAGGAAGACACAGGGTTGCAATTCCAGCCAGGGTCGTGACCAGTGCGGTCAATGAGGTCGGATCGACACGCTGGGCAATAGTCGGGGGTGACAAATTCGCTTCGAGGGACGTACACCGCACCGCCGCACTCCACGCACGCATCCGCAACGATGGTCGTGCAGTCCGCGCAGACGTTAAAGTCGTCAACTGTGAGGTTGCGCAGGGGTTCGAGTTGTTTATCCAAATTGTACTCGTCGATGACCGACTGACAGCTGTGGCACAGTTTCATGGCGATGCACATAACACCATGTGACCACACCCTAAATACCTGCCTCCGAGAACTGACAGACTCACGGCAGCCCAAGCGAACAGTGTTTTCTCTGGAGTTGTCGATGGTTTCTGATACTGATCCCTAACCAGAACCCTCACGAAGCAATTGGACCATGCGTATCCACCGTAGTGATCTTTCTGCTACGTTCCGGTTATCGGTATTAGATTAGAAATGAATCTTGAGCCAATGCTTATTCGCGTCGCGATCCAACCTCACTTAATGAGCCTGTTCAGTAACGTCGGAAGGAAGTTCGAAAAGACGAAACGGGCGTTTATCGATGACGGGCAGACGGAGTATGCCTGTGTGTCCTGTGATAACCCCGTGGACGGAGAATACGAGTACTGCCCCCACTGTGGCGAGGAAACAGTCGAACCGGTCGAGTGATTCTGTCCAACAATCCGCACCCGTATCCGAGTATTACGTGGTCTGTAGTTGTTGCCTGCTCCTGACCAGCGTTTTCGATTCCTCCTGACGGGCTGTACTCTTGAACGACACTCTTCTGTGAATCGGCTGACCTCTACACCTACGTGCCAATTATAGCGGAGAGTCGTGGTACTTTAACTCTCGGAAGTGTTATCCGTGTGTGAGGACTGTGTTTGTTTGTAATGGCAAACGGTAAAGTTGACTTCTTCAACGACACGGGCGGTTACGGTTTTATTTCGACTGACGACGACGACATCGACGATGACGAGGACGTCTTCTTCCACATGGAGGACGTCGGCGGCCCCGACCTCGAAGAAGGGCAGGAAGTCGAGTTCGACATCGAATCATCCCCTAAGGGACCGCGCGCGACGAACCTCGTTCGTAAGTAATCGCGAATTTCACCCGTCGTTCACAGCGATGGATGACAACTCAGTTCTTTCACTGTCACGCGCCGTAGCTGGTGTTATTTGTGCGCTCTGTACTTGGCTATACAATTAAGCTCAATCTGAGAATCCACTGTGCTGTATACGCGCTCTGTATTCAGCACGCTATTTGTGTTAACCACTGAGGGTTTCAACACGGCCGATGATCTGTAAAGGTCCACAATTGCTTAAAATAGGGCTTGAAGGACTCATTTTCGAATCAATCGATCTATCGTTCATGTCTTCGATCCGTCTTTTGTTCATACATTCCGCCAATTTCTGATCTCCATCTTCGGTGGTTAAATCGCCTCGAATGATCGCCACTAGTGACCAACAGACAGTCGGGAGAAACACACGGCTCCCCACCCAGCTGAAACACACCGGATTTCATCTGCTTTTCTACCGTCTGGATCGGACTATTCTGACCGAGCTCATCTCGATTCTTGGTGGATATCCGATGTTGAACGATTGATCGGTTACTGTGGATTGATTATCCACGACGCTATGAGTAACCCGATTATACTGATGATTAGAACAGGCAGCATTGGGCATCGTCCTCTTTGGCAGGGGTAATACTGTGATCCAGTGATAAAACAGGTTGTTTCTGGAAGAAAACAACAGGTATCATAATCAACAATTCCTCGCTGAACCCAATAGATTGACTGTGGGCACAAGAGCCAATTTTTACTGTTCGCGACCCTTATTCTGTCTCAACGGTGTTACGAAATGGCACAGTATAAAGTCGAATGTGTGACCCTCGACTACGACTCGCAATATGATGATTGCCGTTGTATCGAGGAACTCGGGTTTCGGACTGAAGGTGGAGGAATAACGACTCGAACACCACGTCAAGTATACGAGATGGTTGAACAAAACGGCGATACAGTCCTCGTCGAGTACAGAGGAAACCTTACCGAAGTGGTTGGCGTGACTCACGGAGCGACAAAATACGTCCGAACACGGTCGACAGATACCGGAAACGATGATCTTGTGAAAAAGCCAAGCTGTTGAGAACGTTCTGCCGACTCAGCGTACAGCTTAGTCGCAGTCTCGGTTGTCAGAGCTAATCGGATTTCTCATGATTAAAATCAGTAAGTATTTTGACCCAAGGATTTGTGATGGTTCCTTCCCACAGTAAGACTAGACTATGACTGATTCTCAAAACAAACTGTTACAGCAATTGAACGAGATGCAGGCGGTTCACATTATCGAAGCCAATACACGAAAAGTAATTGGAGTTCTCAGGAGACAATTAGTACGCTTAACGAGAAAATCGACGATTTTCGACAACGCATAGCAGAGTTAGAAGACATTGTCGATAAGTACGAACATCTTGATGGTGAACAACAATAGCAAGCATGGTATTCGGAGCGCTAACTCAGCACTCCGATCTTGAGCTAAATCTCTCACATCACTGTATTCATTATCAATCCACCGGCAGACGTTCGAAAATCCTCGCTTAAAAACGCTATCCAAGGCAAATACGTACTCAATCTCTTGCTCTCGGACAAGTACTGCATTCGCTTGGTGAACAAATGGTATTTGCTAGTCGTCGTAGTATTCGAACTTCCCACATACCGTCTCGAACATCTGCCTTTCCTTCGATAGGCTAGGAACGACCGTGACCGCCGAATCGTCGAGAGGTCATCAACAGACCTAGACCGATCAATTCACTGGGTGAGCAATCGGGGTCAACACTGTATCAAACAGTTACTACAGATATTATCTCAAAATAGACAATGCTGCGAGACCAGTTTTCTATTCTTGTCGGTTTAGCTTATTTAGTATGTCGTCTCGGGCTTCATCTGCCGAGTTGTACGTTTTCTCGTCGACTGAACTAAATACTTCTTCGATGGATTGTGTGCCATCGCCTGATTCGACCTCATACTCACCATATTCGGAAACCAACTCATCTTCTGCGAGTGGATAGTCTTGCTCTTCGAGGGGCTCCTCGAAGTCACCGAGTTCGCCACTTTCTGCTCGGTCTTCAACCGAAGGCCAATTATCACTCATACGACTGTGGTAGAATTACGAGCCGCAATAAGGTACTGGCTAATTGATCGGATAATTAGCAGTAGTGTACTAGATACGAGTAGACAGCGAGATGACTATTTATCGGGTTTAGTGTGGTCGCTCTAAACAACTTTACTTTCGTTCTACTCGGGTCAACAACTTACCAAGTAGGTTGACTTCGTCGGTGTTCGGCCCGGCTGTACGATATCTCTGTAAGGGTCGGGCATCGCCAGGTCGACCGAACGGGTACCTTGCTGACGTTGTTCCCGTAGAGAAGAACGGAGATCGCGACCTTCAGTGGGTTTGCGAACGCTCTATTTCAAATTACGTGGACGGGAAGGAGATGGTCGAGGAACGAATCAACGAAGATCCCAGCACACACTCGCTGCCCATCGTTAACTTACCCACCAGCCTCATCAGGCTAGAGCACTCACTTTTAAATATGAGTTCAGACCAGCATCACCTGCGCGATACAGACACAGAGGAACGGTTCGAGTTCAAGAAAGAACAGCGAGCCGCGGTCAAATCCGACAAGGGACTGACCGAAGAGGTCGTCCGCCTCATCAGCGAGGACAAGGACGAACCCGAATGGATGCTCCAGCGCCGCCTTCGCGCGCTGGAACATTACCAGAATATGCCCCTGCCGACGGACTGGCCCGGCCAGCCCGATTTGACGCAACTCGACGTCGAAGAGATCATTCCTTATATTCGCCCGGACGTGGACAAGCGTGAAGGCGCGGACAGCTGGGACGACCTCCCGGACGACATCAAGGACACGTTCGAGAAACTTGGCATTCCGGAAGCCGAGCGCAAAGCGCTCTCCGGCGTCGGTGCCCAGTACGAGTCCGAGGTCGTCTACCAGAACATGCAGGACCAGTGGGAGGAAAAGGGCGTCGTCTTCTGCAACATGGACGAAGCCGTCCAGGAGCACGAAGCCCTCGTCAAAGAGTACTTCATGACGAAGTGCGTGCCGCCGAGCGACAACAAGTTCGCGGCACTCCACGGGGCCGTTTGGTCTGGCGGGTCGTTCGTCTATGTTCCCGAGAATGTAACGGTCGAAATGCCCGTGCAGGCGTACTTCCGAATGAATTCCGAAGGGATGGGGCAGTTCGAGCACACGCTCATCATCGCCGAGGAAGGCTCCGAGGTTCACTACATCGAAGGCTGTTCTGCCCCGAAATACGGCAGTCACAACCTCCACTCCGGCGGCGTCGAAGTGTTCGTGGACGAGGACGCCCACGTCCAGTATTCGACTGTGCAAAACTGGTCGAAGAATACGTTCAACCTGAACACCAAACGTGCCATCGTCGAAGCCGGGGGCCGCATGGAATGGATCTCTGGCAGCATGGGATCGAAGGCAACGATGCTGTACCCGTGTTCCATCCTGAAGGGACGTGGCGCGAGCGCAAATCAGATCTCCATCGCGTTCGCTGGCAAAGGTCAGAACATCGACACCGGCGCGAAGGTGTACCACAACGCGCCGAAAACGAACTCGACAATCGAGTCGAAGTCCATCAGCAAGGACGGCGGCCGAACGAACTACCGTGGTCTTGTCCACATCAGCGATGGTGCGGTGGATTCGAGCACGTCCGTTGAGTGTGACGCGCTGATGTTCGACAACGAATCTACGTCGGACACCATGCCGTACATGGAAATCAACGAAGACCGCGTCGATGTCGCTCACGAGGCAACGGTCGGGAAGATCGGTGACGAGGACGTGTTCTACCTCCAGAGTCGCGGATTGGACGACGACGACGCGAAACAGATGATTGTGAGCGGGTTCATCGAACCCATCACGGAAGAACTCCCGATCGAGTACGCGGTGGAGCTAAACCGTCTCATCGAACTCGAAATGGAGGGAAGCCTTGGCTAGTCTTTTTAGATCTCTAGAATCATTTTACAGGAATTCAAGCCGAGTTCCACTGATTTGACCCTGAAGGGGGTTCACTGCAGCTTAATTTAGATTGGGGTTATCAACTACAGCACGGTCAACGGATCTCGTAGAATGACATCCTCTCCTACCCCATGTTGGGTCACGATGTCCTGCACGATCGCACGGAGTTTGGTATCGGCAGTGGCTAGGTGGACAGTCTCGTCAGTAGCAAGGCCACAGACGAGGGCTGGAATGTACTGATCCGCTTTGACGGTATGTTCCGGAAGCGTGTCGTCTGCAATGCGCTGACGTGCTTCGTCAATTACGCCACTGTACGTCTCGAAATCCGGTATCCGAAGCACAAGAAATCCGTCATCAACTAATTGTTGAATTGCCTGTGCAGAGGCATGATGATTGACTGGTGCGTTTTCAGCCGCAAGCACATCATCAACGAGTTCTTGCTTGACCGAACGAGGAAGGACAAGCGTTAATCCTTCTTCAACGGCGGTTCGAACGCGATCTGGAAACGCTCTCCCATGCATGACAACCGCATTTGCGTCCAGCACGACCACATTCATCGGGTAAACAACTCGAGTTCAGCTGCCAGTCGAAGGAAATCAGCATGCTGTATCTCAAGTACACCACTTGCCTCGCGATAGGTGAGGTCACCATCCTCGACACGTTCCCAGACATCAAGGAGTTCGTCGATGATACTATCACCATATGTGTCGAGCATATACTCAGTCGTTTCGGACTCTGCCTCAACAGCCGTCGCGATGGCGTCCAGTGAGAGATGAATATCAAAGTCAACGGCAGTGTAGGTCGCAGGCTTCATTTGCTTCCGATGGAGGAGACCCGCTTGGTGCAGCTCGCGACAATAGTCGTGTGCTGTCGTATGTGGGAGCCCAAGGTCGTCTTTGAGGGTGGTGACGGCGAACTGCTCGTGCTTGGCTGCGTGGCTGAGGATCTCGAGCTTGCGGTCATGTGCCAATTGCTCAAACACCGTCTGGAGACGTTTCCGGGAGATGGGAGTATCGTTTGTGACTCTCATACGAATTTCACGAATATACGAAATATTCGTATGGACCTAAACCTGTCGAACAGCCGAATCTGAGAGTATCACCACTACACTCAAAATTGTGAAAATTGAATCACTGAGTTTTAACCGGCTTGCGTGGAGTCTCGGTGTATGCTGGTCGCATCGACGGTCAGATAAGAAACGACAATCCGCGCTTTTTCCCGCTGAACCGAACTAGATTCTCACCACAAGCCCGAGTTTTGATGCATCTCTTATTTTCATATAATTTTCTACTGAATAGGCTTTAGTAACGCAATTTCTGAGTCAGTCACGGGCTCATCTTGCAAGTGGAGATCGATCGTGCGCGCTGTTTCTGACAGGAGAACGCTAAACACCTGTGCGGCAGAGTCTTCAGCAAGGCGCAGAGGGTTCCACGTTGCATGGGTTAGGATCGCGTTCCTGAGAGCTTTTGGAAGAGGTCACCTATTGTGATATTTGTAACTCTGTTGACTCCTATAACATGCGGCTATCTTCGTTGGTGGCATCGTATTCAGTCACTGGTTGAAGCTTATTCTCGAGAACGGTTCTACGCAGCTCTCATGTGAGAAAATGTTCCTTTCCCGGTATCGCAGGAAATAAACCTCTAGATGAGCTATCTCGTGATATAGTTCTTGGACGTTGTGCACCAGGTAGTAGACGTACTTGGCGGTTCGATGTCGGCGAAGCATTACCAGCGCGACCGATTCCGGCTAAGTGACGACGCTCGTGAGACGGGGTAGTCGTCTCAAAAGAACTCTATCGAATCCCCTGCCAACGTGTGCATCGCTAAACAGCCAAAGCTATCCTGTAAAACAATGAGTCTTGACTTCAACACATACGACAATCTTCGCTCGATATTCAGCGTCAAAAACATGGTAAGCGATTTCTTCCGGAAGTACGGGCTGGCATTTGTGATGGTCGCCAGTTACTTCGGCTCCGGATCGATCTTTATCGCTAGTTCCGCCGGCGTCCGCTACGGCTACTCGCTTCTGTGGGCCGTCATCGGTGCGGTTCTGCTTGGCTACATGGCTCAGGATATGAGCGCTCGTCTCGGTATCTTCGGGCAATCCTTGGCCACCTTTGCCAGAGAGAAACTCGGACGAACTGCCTCGACAGTGCTCATGATACTTTTGTCGATCGGCTGTGTCGCCTGGACCCTCGAACTCACCGCTGCTGTCGGGAAGGGAATCGTCGTGCTTCTCGGCCTCCAAGCGATCGGCTGGGCTCCCTTCGCATATCTGACCGGCGTTGCGGCCATTGTCGTCGGTATCCTCGGCTACGACTGGGTTGAAAAGATCATGGTCGCGATGATGTTCGCGCTACTCGGCAGCTACGTCCTCGTCGCCAGTGTCTCCTCGCCGGATATCGTCGCTGCAGCGACGGGGGTCGTCCCTGTACTTGGCGGCCTGGACGGGATGGTTCTGGCTATTTCTATTCTTGGAACCACGGCGCTGTGGCCCAACTTCTTCCTCGAATCTGAGCTCGTCGAAGAGAAAGGCTGGTCTGGCGCTGACGCGGTTCCTAACATGCGTCGAGATCTCGCCATCGGCTACACAGTCGGCGGCATCACTACTATTGCCATCGTCGTCGCTGCGGCCGCGGTGCTGCGACCGGCAGGCTACGAGCAACTCGAAACGTTCCTCACGCCTGGCAAAGCTATGGCCACTGTCCTCGGTGAGTGGGCGATGGTTGTCTTCCTCGTGGGAACCCTCGCAGCGGCCTTCAATAGTATCATTCCCATCATGTGGGCGCCCGCCTACATGATCCGCGAGACGCTGGGCGGTGAGTACGCCAATAGCCGGCGGACGTTCCTCGTCATCTACGTTGCTGGCGTCGCACTCGGTAGTCTCTCGCCGTTCATCCACCAGTACTTGGGACTCAGCGTCATCGATATGATTATCCTCTTCCCGGCGTACAACGCCGTAATTGGATTACCCATCACCGTTGCCCTACTGTTTTGGGCAGTCAACGACCCCGACGTAATGGGTGACCATACCAACGGTTGGCTGCTTAATATCCTCAACACTGCACTCATCTTGGTGGCAGCCTATTCAGTCTACAGTGCTGGCGGGCTGGTAATCGAGACGATTTTCACCGGCGGGTTGGCCGGATGAGGGGGTGAACTAATATGGCTGCAATCGCCGGCCTCACACTTCCAACCGTGTTCGTTTTGGTTATCGTCTCTCTCGCGGGTGGAATGGGAATTACCGCAGTCGGTCCCGGTGGCGTTTTCGTCACAGCAGCGCTGTACGCCCTACTGGATATCCCACCTGGCACCATCGCGGGTACAGCCAGCGCGACCTTCGTCGCCACGGGGCTACTCGGAACCGCCACCTATCTCCGTTCTGGCGAACTCGGCGACCGCGAGCGAACCGTCGCAGCCGGACTACTCAGCCTTGGGGGGATTGTTGGTGCACTCGTCGGTGTCCGTCTCAACGCTATGGTCTCCGGGCAACTGTTCGGTCATCTACTTGGCGTGTTCCTCACGCTTTCCGGCGTGGTCGTCTGGTACCGCGCCCGAACAACCACGGACGAGCAGCGCAAGCTCAATCCCGCTACTTGGTCGGGATGGGCCGCAATCACGGTCATCGGATTCACTGTGGGCGTCCCTGGCGGTCTGTTGGGCGTCGGCGGTCCCGTCATCGCCGTGCCGTTGCTAGTGGCCGCGGGTATTCCGATGTTACTCGCCGTGGCTCTCGCACAGGTTCAGTCGGTTTTCCTCGCGGCCGGGGCCACCGCCGGCTACGTTGCCCAGGATGCCGTTTCGTGGCCACTGGCCGTGCTGGTAGGCGTCCCAGAACTCATCGGCGTGGTTGCTGGCTGGCGCTTCGCACAGCATATCGATCCTTCCCGGCTCAAGCTCGGACTTGCGGTCCTGCTTGTCGGTCTTGGCCCGTACCTTGCGCTGTCGTAGGGAGGATATCGTAGGAAGGGGTGGAGTAATCATAGAAGGGCCATCACCTTGCATCACGCAGTTCGTTCCAAGTTGCGGATATACGGCGACCCTCAGTGCGATGACTAGGCGCCACACCGGTGTCCACCTGCTCACGCTTGTCTAATATTGTGCAGACGTGAACCAGCGTCGATGGCCACCGTTTGGGCCACAGCTGCGACGAGAGTTAGTACCGGTCGTCGCGCTCAGTGACTGTGGCAGTGCTGACGGCGAGTGCCCGGCACGCGAGTGCGACGAGTCGGTTATCGACGCCGGTGGCCCAAATCGCATGGGCACCGTTCTGGGGACTCACCGCACTGATGAGCAGCTCCGACTGATCAACCAGCACCAGTGGGCCAAGCTGGACGCTGTCGTCATTTGTGTCGAGCCAGTCGGGCCACGATTCAACCACCTCTGCGTCGGGGAGTTCCGTCAGTGCGCGCTGTTGGGTTGTCTCTGAGGTTGCGGCAATGAAAATAGCCACCCCCCGATCGCTCGCGGTGTGGAGTGCGTCCACTAACGCGTCAGTCAGGCCGTCATTCGAGCCGATCGCGAGAACGACTTCATCGCTGACATCGGTGATGAGGGCCTGCAGTCACGTCGTGATCGTCTTTGCAGTGGAGAGTGGCCACACGGTGGGCATGTCATGAGGTTCGATATCGACGGGAGTAAGGCTCTCGAGGAGGTCGTAGAGTTCGGTGATGCGGACGTCGAAGCGGTGCTGCAGAATCTGGGTCGCGACGTCGATCGGCACTGCACGATACTGCTGAGGGCTGGCGTGTTGCATATGCACAAGGTCATATGCTTGGAGCTGTTCGACCGCGTCATAGACGCGCGTTCGGGGGACGTCCGCAATCTCGCTGATGTCTTTGGCGGTCCCGTGTGGGAGGCGCATGAGTGCGACGAAGCACTCACATTCATAAACCTCTGGCTGAGAATCAGACACGATTGTAGTGAACAGAACGATTTCACTCGCATTCCACAGCGTCAAGCGTCGTCACGTATGATGGGAGTCAGTGTGCAGCTGGCGTTTCTCGCATGACAAATAGTGTTTGGAGAGTCTCGTGTTACCAAAAGGCATGATTCCCGTAGGTGGTTTGCCATTAGGGTATGCCCGGCGACTTTCTTGCCGAAGAAACCGTCTTCAATTGCAGCAATATCTACACACTCGTATAAGGATGGATCCTTGATCTCGATCGGGGCAACATCCTCGGCGACCGCGATCGCGAAGATGATTTCGGTGGTGAGATCGTGGTGGCTCTCACGTTCATACTGACCCTGTGTCACAAACGTCATGTCGGGATCGTCGAGTTCGTTTTCGTCCTGTCCAAGTTTGGTGCCATCATTGGTGTGATCATTACTTGACGTCATCTGTCATCCTCCGAGTAAACGTGTCCTAGGGAGGTATCGTTCTCGCGGTAGCGAAACCTCTGTGCAGTGCCATCAGTTATCGAGCATCTTCTCGGTCTCGTCATCGAACTCGATCACGTCCAAATCCACGAGTTTCGGAACATGGGAGTGATAGAGCGATGTATACAGCTCCTGGCGCGCGAGCGTCGCGATGTTCGTCTCTGCAGTATCAGTCTCCCAGGCAGCGAGTTTAGTCGCGAGGTCATCAAGCGACCATTCAGTCTCTTCGGCGAGTGTGTAGACGAGGTAGCGTCGTCGTGGATGTGCAATCGCCTCGAAGACGGGTTGTAATTCGAGGATGGACTCCGAGACATCCATATCAAGATCGCGCTCGGCGGCGCTCTCCTCGGTGGTTCGACTGAAATGTGTCTCCTAGTCATCGGGAGATGACTCGTCCCCCGTCATAGCCCGCTGGAGTGTGGAACCGTATTAACATTTCGGCGTAGTGTATGTTTTCCCGACCATATTGGACACATGCGCACTCAGTCCCCATATCTTACCATCTGTAAGACGTATTATGTTCCAAGCGCGACTAGTTTGAATTCCTTAATAATGACCAGCGATGCTGTCCGTCTGTCGGTAGCAGATGTGTCCACACCCGCTTAGTGCAACATGAGGCAGTGGACGGTTCTTGGGGGGCTCAATCCCCTCTCACCGTATGTTTTAATATTCTGGAAGTCATACTATCTACTCAGTAAAGAACTATGAGTAGTAAGAGTGAAAATGGCGACCACGTCGTTCGTATCAGCCGCAAAGGCCAGGCGACGATCCCCAAGTCGCTCCGGGAGAAGTACGGCATCGAAATCCCAGGCCGTGTGCGCTTCCGCGAAGAAGACGGCGAACTCGTCGTCGAGCCAGTCCCGAAACCAAGTGAACGCTTCGGGTCACTGGGGGAAGACTACGAGCGTGGCGAGGTCATTACGCACCATCGAGAGGAGCAGGCAGCTGAGCGCCAGGCAGAGGACACCGCTGACCAGCGTGACTATCAGCGCTACGTCGCTACCGACGACACAGACGAGACCACCGACGAATGAGCTATCGCTACGTTCTTGATACGGAACCTCTCCTTGCGTACTACTACGGTGAACCCGGTGGGGAGACTGTCCGCGACCTCCTGACGGATGTCTACATGGGTGAAGAGGCCGTAGCGGTCAGTGAAATCACGGCGACCGAACTGATGTACAAAATCGCCCGCTTTGAAACTGGCTCCCCACCGGGAACGCCAACAGAAGAGACACTGGCGACCGGCCGACAGGCCGTGCGTGACTTGGTGGACGGCGGTGTCACACTGTGTGCTCCCTCCGAGTCGTGGCCACTGGCAGCTGAAGTGAAAGGAGCGGGAGGGATCGCGCTCGGCGATGCATATGCTGTGGCGCTTGCGGTTGCCGAAGATGCAACGCTTCTGGTCGGTGCTGACGACGATTTCACGGAGCTCGTCGTAGATGTATCGGTCGAACGGATCCGGACAGAGCCAGCGTGACACGTGGGAGACGAACAGACGGAAAGCGGTTTGCGTATCTCCGTACTACATTGAGGTATGGCGGCTGCGTGGGCACAGTGGGACCACATTGCGAAGGTTGACCCGGATAAAGCACTCCACGATGAGGATACTTACGCTAGCATTGCTGACACGGGGACCGACGCAATCATCATCGGTGGCACCACGAACGTCACCGAAGCCCGTGTTCAACCGATTCTTGATGCGCTTTCTGCTACCGAAATTCCCATCTTCGTCGAGCCAACCTACCGTCCGTCGTCATCTCATACCGAGGGACTCTCTGGGTACCTGCTTCCGATCGTTCTGAACGCCGATGACCCACTGTGGATCACAGGAGCACACCACGAATGGGTTCGCTCATCTGATCCTGAGTGGGACTACGTCCAGCCAGAAGCCTATATCGTCCTGAATCCGGCGTCATCAGTTGCGACGCTCACCCAAGCAGACTGTGGTCTTGATACGGATGACGTCGTTGCGTATGCTGAACTCGCTGAGCAGGTCCTCAGCCAAGAAATCGTCTATCTCGAGTATTCTGGCATGCTTGGTGATCCAGCTGTTGTCGCTGCCACACGAGATGCGCTCTCATCAGCGCAGCTCTTCTATGGTGGGGGGATTCACGACTATAATTCGGCCTACGAAATGGCAAGTGTCGCAGACACGGTCATCGTCGGTGATGTGCTCCATGAGGCCGGTATCGAGGTGGTCGAGGCAACTGTTCGTGGAACAAGGGATGCAAAGCACGACTCGTAATCCTGTGCTCTCTCCCATTGTAGTGGTGAGGAACAGAGAGAAAGAGCCGGTAATCAGTCGTCCATAGGCTAGTTTGAGCTACTAACCAATGCTGTCTCGGCCCATCTAAATTTAGTTGCGATTTGACTCCAGAGTGGGTCGGGCATAGTACACTTGGTTGTCGGAACTCAAGCAATCAACACAGTAATCCACTGCTTTGGTCTTAAAGAAATATTGATGATGTCTCTGTTATCAGTCATCAAATAATAAAGTGGAGGTATTTACCGAGATTCATCATTACTAGTGATACGGATGCCCGGCCCAGCATATCTCCGCAGCGATTCACTTACCCTGTGTACAGTCGAAGAGGAAGATCTCGCATTTATACAAGAAGGATTCAATGATCCACGGATCCGCAAAAACATTGGAAGATATACTCCCTCAAATCACGCGCAACAACAGACGCATCTCGAAGAGCGAATTACCGAGGGCGAAAACAGCATCTACTTTCTCATCTGTGTCGATGAGACGCCAATCGGGCTCATCTGGCTGTTCTCACTTGACTATCAGCGAGGGAAGGGGGAAATCGGCCTCTGGATTACACCAGACGAATGGGGCAACGGCTACGGAACAGACGCGGTGGCACTCATTGTCGAATATGGATTCAAGCAGCTGCGTCTCCACAAACTCATCGCACGCGTCCAAGAATCGAATGCTGCCTCCAAACAGATCTGGGACTCACTTGGCTTTACAGAGGAAGGGTTTCAGCGCGACGAATTCTATTCCGATGGTGAGTATGTGAGCTACTATTACTTTGGAATCCTCGCCGATGAATGGGATAGAGACTCTGTGAATGCTAACGTGGATTTCACATGATTTAGGGATACTAGACGTGTTTTATTATCTCATCTAAAAGTGAACATTCACACATCTCTAAAAGGGAGATCAATACTGACTACCGTTCACTTTTTCCTGTTCCCATCTATATGAATGCATATGGATATTCGTGTGTTAGAAGCGGAGAGTGAACGTCGAGAGGCAGCCCTACTTCTCCAGCAGCTCTGGACTGATCGTGACCGTGACGAAATTGTTGCGTGGACAGGTGAGGAAGAGTACCACTTATTCGGTGGTTTTGTTGACGACGAACTTATCGGGGTCGCGGGCGTCGTAATTCGAGAAATGCTCCATCATAGTCGCCATGCCTGGCTCTACGATCTGGTTGTCAACGAATCCCGAAGAGAAGAGGGATACGGAACGGAACTCATCCGATTCGTTGAACAGTGGGCGAGCGAGAATGAGTGTGAATACGTTGCGTTGGCGTCACCACTCGCGAAAGAGGAAATCCACCAGTACTACGAAAGCCGAGAGTACAACAGGTGGGGGTACGTTATCGAGAAGGAGCTCTAACGTGAATCAGACGATCGTTCTGCGACTAACTGTTTATTTGTTTCTTTGAGCTCATATCGACCTATCTACAATCGAAAGGGCAAGGGTGTTGATCGGGAGTGTTCGCCTCCGACTAGTTGCTCGCAGGTTAGTATGAAATACTAACCAATATCGCCCACCGATTTAACGACGTCCGGACACTACCACTCGATATGAGCGAGAATGCCGCAATCATCGCTCGGATAATCGAGCATAACACGGGCGGACAGAACCGTCCGACAATTGATCGCGACCACATCGGTGTGATTGCAACTCAGCATAGTCGCTTTGACGGCGATATTGACGATTCAATAGCCGAGGCCCTTGCTGAAGGATACATCAAAGAGCAGGACGATGAGTACGTCGCGACAGAGAAAGTGTTGGATCTCGTTCCCGGTACTACTCGCTAGCTAGTCGTTCGGTCTGCCTGCGTTTTGAGCTCTTCCCGCCTCTCACTCTTTCTTCAACGATCCTGTTAGTATACAATGCTAACGAAGGCATCTGAAAATTTAAATACCTCTTTCAATTCACTCAGTTACGTACGTAAAACTTATCTTGATTTGTGTAATAACGTATTCTAGAAACAACGCCTGCACCGAAACGCCAGTGATTCCTCCTATGACACCACCAACCGCTGATACAGATGACCACGAATCGCATAGTCGACGGGCGTTTCTCGCGACAACCGCTAGTCTCGGTTTTGCGTCACTGTCCGGATGTGTGTACGGCAGTGGAATTGGTGCGGTAGATAATGGATCGAACAGTACCAATAGTGCGAATTCAACAGGTGGCACACCATCGGGACTCGATCCGACGAACTATGCCGACCAGTTCAAGCACCGAGTCAACATCACGAAGAAAGGTGCAGACAACACGGGGAAGCAAGCGATTGATGATGTTCTCGACCGTGTGATCGACAACGATACACTCGTCTACTTCCCACCCAGTCGGTACAAGCTCAATACGAACCATCGCCACGTTGGACTCCGTAACCTCGGAATTATCGGGCAGAACGCGGTCCTCACGCACGGGCGTGTAGACACGATCGAGGGGTTCGATGTCACCAAGGGCGAGTACCATGGCCCTGCTCAGCATTTCAAAATAGGAGTCCCTGATACACCGCACAAGGGACGCTTCGTGTTCGGTGGGTTCACAGTTGATTGGCGGGGGAAGAACGAAGGGATGCAGATTTTGAATCATTATACCGCCGGGAAATCGGTGATTCAGAACATTCGGCAAGTCGGCATGCACTCACTGGGATGCCAAGGGCCATTCCGACTGAATCCAGCAACTTATTATAATCACTATGGCGTTCCCAGATTCATTCTTCGTTGTCCTTGGAATCGTATGGTTCATAGCACTCATAGTAAGCTATGGTGGATACCGTACTGGACGAATGACATCCAAACGTGCAAAACAGGGGATGGGAATGTCTCTTATCTGGATTTTATTTGTAGTTCTTCGGTTAATCGGGAACCTCCTTGTTGTTTCACTAACAATTGTGCTCACGGCAGGACTGTACTTGTTATATTTTCACGACTGGAACGAGTCAGCAGAAATCAATTGATTCCCACTGTGGTTTAGATTAGTTCGGCAGTTCTTTCCGTCCCGTTCGCACGCATGGCCAGCACGGGAAGTCCCCGAGACCGTCACAGTCGCAGTCCTCTGGTTCGGTATCGTTGTCGTCCTTGGAGGGGAAAACGTCGAGCGTCCCGTCGTCAGTCGCGTTTTCGACGGCGGCCATGTGTTTGCAGAAGGCATTGCGGTGGACGTGATGCGGGCACATGCAGGCCATCAGTTCGTGCGTCACGTCGTCGATGGAGACGGTGTACTGATGGGTTGCGGGGTTCTCGTGGCTCTCGTTGGTGACTTCGATGAGTCCGGGGGCATTGACGTCGAAGGCGAATTGGTCGGCCTGTGCGCGTTTCTGTGCCGTCTCGTCAGCTTTAAGGGCTGCAGACGGTTGTGTCCTCGTTAT
This sequence comes from Haladaptatus caseinilyticus, assembly GCF_026248685.1. Taxonomy (NCBI): domain Archaea; kingdom Methanobacteriati; phylum Methanobacteriota; class Halobacteria; order Halobacteriales; family Haladaptataceae; genus Haladaptatus; species Haladaptatus caseinilyticus. The sequence goes on from NZ_CP111041.1 coordinate 135,154, forward strand.
CGGATCAGTTGTTCATGGATTTGTGCATACCCTCAGATCGGTGAATACAGCCTGTTTATTAGGTGGTATGACAAATTGAAGCCCTATGTCTTCAGATCAAGATGAAAATGGATCAGAGAGGAAGATGGGAGCTGGAATCGCAGTTGGGATCGCACTTGGAGCCGGTATCGGAGTTGCAATGGATGACATAGCAATGGGGATCGCAATTGGGCTGGTTCTGGGAATTGCAATGGGATCAGCGTGGGAGTGAAAACAATACTAAAGCGATATTTAGTTAAACGCGAATAGCTTTGTGAGGTCGTACTCTTGGGACAGCTTCGGGAAATACGAGGCCGTGTTGAGATGAAGAAGTATGAACGCGATACGTACCTCCATTCAGCGAAGTAAAAACGGAAGGCTAAAAAGCTGATTAACGGAAACAAACAACGAAGCTGTGCGCCCATTTCGAGCTGAAGAGTCGACCTACGAGCGATCCATTGTGATCGATGCAAGTACCGTAGGAAACGTTACTGTCACAGTTGCTGCGTATGCAGAACGAACGGACGAAATTGCGGTTCTCGATAGTCTGTATACCGCTGCTGATGGACACAACTTCTTCCCGTTTCGAGACAAATCCCACAATCTCAACCACGAGGACAGTATCGACCTTTTTGAAAACGTTATCGTTGCTAATGGGCATCGATTGAAGGCAACAGCTCATCTGGGACATGACGGTTCAGATCAGGAGCGAGTAGAAGCCGTCCAATCGGCAATTCTCGTCGAAGAACTGCAAACACCAGAGACATTAGTGATCCTCGACGGCAATGAAGATAAAGCGAATCGATTTGGCAATGCTATTCGCGGGATCTCATCTAGCATACCACCGATTGCGACCTGCATTCAGTCAGAACTCTATTACCCGACAGCCCTCCTTGCTGATCTGTGTGCCAGCCATCTCGCACATGTAATCGAACACCCCCGTCATTGCGCCACTGTAGAACCACCTGCACCAATTTCGAAAGAGGTGTATCACAACCACTGGGGTAAAGCATACAATTCGATGGTGAACTCATCACATCGGGTTGCAACAGAGTCGCTTGAACAGCGTCGTGCAGATACCGTTAGTCAACGTGTCTGTTGCTGGTTTGAAGGCTACATGGGTGGCGGAGAGCCATATTCGTTTGAGCAATCGTTACAGCCGATTATCCGGTATGTGCGCGATAGCGGGTATGAAGAACTGGCAATGCAACTCTCTGGGATTTAGAAACAGGTGCATTTCCTGTGCCCACGTCCGTCGTCAACGCCCATTGGTTTGCACCGCCGGGCTTCCGGGGCATGGTCACACAGGCTCCACGCAGCACCTTTGCGCTCGTTTATACAGAAGAACTGATGGCATATAGACGTTTGGATGAACGACAGTATAACCGTGGACTGGAACAATAGACAAGCCGAACGGGGTTAGTTTGGCAGTTCTTTCTGTCCTGTTTGCACGCATGGCCAGCACGGGAAGTCACCGAGGCCGTCACAGTCGCAGTTGTCTGGTTCGTCTTCGTCCTCCGAGGGGAAGGCGTTGAGCGTCCCGTCGTCCGTCGCGGTTTCGACGGCGGCCATGTGTTTGCAGAAGGCGTTGCGGTGGACGTGATGCGGGCACGTGCAGGCCATCAGTTCGTTGGTCACATCGTCGATGGAGACTATGTACTGGTGGTCTGCGGGGTTCTCGTGGTTCTCGTTGGTGACGTTCATCTAGCAAAACTTACCATCGAAATTGAGCTACTGTAAAAAAATTAATAGCCCAGAAACTCGTTAAGTGTTCTAAATTCCTCAGGGGAAAGGATAACTTCGGTGGTTAGCTCATCGAGCCGATCGAAGTCATCATCTAAGGTGAGTATTGTTTCCGCTCCCTCCTCAATAGCAACTTGTGCATAGTACCCATCCCAGCCATCGATATTCATCTCACCTGCATACTCAAAGCCAGCTCGAACAGTGTCTTCAGCAAGTTCCTCGTACCAATGAACCCGCTTTGCATCCATGAATCGTTGCATGAGCGCAGAGGCTCTCTCGTTCGAGAAACCATAAATAGATGAGAGGATGTGATGAGCGCCAATAAGAGATGCATGCGGGACAATTGCCTGTATCTCCCCAGCAATTGCTTGTCGGACGTAGGTGAGCGCCACATCGCTGACTGGCGTCCCTGCATGTGCGAGGGCAGTTACTCCAACATCGAATAGATACGGTTCATCACTCATCGCTCGTCTCTTCGCTATTTGCTTGCCGTCGAATAGTGTCGACGTGGTGCTTGGCTTCGACATCTAGCTCGTCGTATTCGGATTGGTCTCTGTGTGCTGCGGCATCTTCGATGATCGTTTCGAGATCAGCGATGATTTGATCGGGTTTGTCCTCCGGTTCGATAACTGCTTTCCCGTCTTCTTCGTGGATTTCGACTTCGGTACCGGGTGTAATTCCGAGCCGTCGGCGGACGTTTTGTGGGAGAACAATTCGTCCCTTTGAGTCTACTTTGCTCATGTTCCCACATACAGTGGGAATGAGCTTAACCATTGTGCCTCACATAGTATTTTCGTTACTTCCGCCGAAGTCATTAAACGAAAAAAGGAGGTTGAGTAAGGTTAGTTCGGTAGTTCTTTTCGTCCCGTTCACACGCACGGCCAGCACGGGAAGCCACCGAGGCCATCACAGTCGCAGTCGTCGGGTTCGACATCGTTGTCGTCCTCGGACGGGAAGGCATCGAGCGTTTCCTCTTCGGTTGCGTTTTCGACGGCGGCCATGTGTTTGCAGAATGCGTTCCGATGGACGTGATGCGGACAGGTGCAGGCCATCAGTTCGTGCGTCACGTCGTCGATGGAGACCACGTATTGGTGGCTTGCGGGGTTCTCGTGGCTCTTGTTGGTGACTTTGATGAGTCTGTGGGCATCGGCGTCGCAGGAGATTTGTTCGGTCTGTGCGCGGTTCTGTGCCGTCTCAGCAATGTCATGGGTTGCGGATGATTACAATATGATCTTCCTTGAAAAGCGTCGTATTGAGAAGGTGCTTGCTGTGGTCAGAAATCAATGCCAGAATCAGCGGGTAGTGATTAATGTTTCTGACAAAGCGATCACGAAATAGTTCTTAGACAATATGGGAGATACTGATTGTAATGAGCCCAATTCCAAGGAATCGATACACCCAGATCATTCGTTGAGATGGCTCATCCGAAGTAGAGGCAAATTTGAGTTCATATCGATGGACTGTCCTTGGAGCAATGATATATGCAAGTCCGAGTAAGCCCGTCGCGATAGCAGCAAGCTGTATGATGAAATTCACAGCATTTTGTTTCAGATGCACATATAAATTGTTTGTTCTATTTAGTTAATAAATGAAGTAAAAAAACCAGATTCAGTTGAGACGTATCCGCCCGATGTTGACGATCCGTGGGCGTACTATGCGGCCGAACATGAACACGTCTGGGAGGGGTTTGCGACAGACTATCTCCAACGAGCGGGGGCCCCTGAATTGCTTACGCAGAGGGATGATGGGAAACGCGTCTTCGTAAATCGATTATGACCCAATCGTTATGGTTCCTTAGTCCCGAGTTAGTAGTATGATTGTGACCATATAGTGGTTCAGAAGGATTCGAGCAGTTAGGACGAGATATGATGCGTTTGCGAAGTATCGGGGGAGAGTGAACGCGACGAGCAGGGACGATTTGCGGAGCAAACGAGCGATGACGATATTCTTCGGGTGATTCGTGAGTCCGAGTTTCCGGCGGTGACCGCTTGGTGGGTCGCAGATACGGTGGAGATGGAGCGGCGGCCAGTGCATCAGCGGCTCGAGGAGTTGCATGAGCGAGGTGAGTTAGAACGGGGGAAAGTGAGTCCACGGGTGGTTATTTGGTGGATTCCAGGAGGGTGGAGAGTAAATTAGCGTACTTCTCATGAGAACAGTCATCAGCTCGGATGTAGTGGAGTCACTGCTGATCGATCCATCAGGTCCCAGACCACAAAGTCTAATATGGCACTATCTCGTAGTACGGCACATGCCCGTGAATGAAGATGCGCAGCGTCGGATGAACAAGGACGTCCGAGAAAACTCTGCACTGTATGCAGCGCTCGCTGACGCTGACGACGACGAATAACTACTTTTTCGCGTATTCTAACACATCGTCAAAATAGCGCCGCCAGACGTCATAGAGCGGATCTTTCTGATAAATATCTGCAAGAGTAATTGTTGGTAGTTCACCTCGAACAGTGTGCGATTCGTCTCTCACTTGCCGAGTTCGTTCTGGATCCCAGTCACCCGGAGGAAGATCGTTTTCGGCCATAATCTCACGAAGGATAACGACACCCGTTCGGTGATTTGCATCCGGGAAAAAGTGCTTACCGACGAACGCTTGCATCCACAAAGCGCATTGGTCGTGGAGTGGTTCGTCGTATGGAAATCGTTGCAGGAGTTTTTTGATATCCCCATTTCTCACGACCCAAATATCATGTCGAAGTCGATGATCAAGAAGTCCTTGTCCAACGTGATACTCCATCCCATCCTGTTCCAGGAAATGCGTATTTTGGAGCTTGATGTCCTCCGGATTGAGAAAGGAGAGATTCTCTATCTTGGTGGGGGAGTTATCGGGGGACACAAGCTGTCTTTTATTGGTATTGGGTCAAAGAGCTTTCCCAGTGGCGGTGGAGATCAAGAGTTTCGAGCCATCTGTTCTACCAACAGGTTGTCTCTATCATCGTCCCTACTACAAGCTCGAAAGGAGAAGGCCTTTGTTGGATGCGTTTTGATGTCGAGGTGCCTTGGTAGCTCAGGCTGGCAGAGCAACTCCTTTGTAAGGAGTCGGTCGAGAGTTCAAATCTCTCCTAAGGCTTTCTGTTACGGTTTGTGCACCCGCATGTGAGAGAAAACTCCCTGAGATTGCATGTGGTTAGTATAATCTACTAACGATAGCATTTCTTAGTCGGTGCACTGCCTCTCCTATCGTCATTTTGCACGGTCGTTGCGGATTTAACGTTCTCCATGTGTTTGAGGCAGATCTCGGAGAATCTAAGATAGAGGACTACCTTTATTAGAGTTCTGAGAAAATGAATATTTAGTTGACTTAATGAGCCCTCAGGCCTCACTGCTTCAGTCGCGCTTACAAACTACACGTCAAGAGCAACGCGATTTCCTTGGCTGGCTTCTCATTGCGGTACTTACGACAGGAATCACGCTATCCCTCGGATTACCGCTTACACGGACGCTTCCAGTTGTAAGTGTGTTCGCTCTCGGGAAGCTACTCGATCTGCTGATCGGTGTCTTTGCCTTCCCCAAAGTGCTCGAAAGTCTTGTCCCAGGGCTTGTGCTCTTGGGTTTGAGTGGATGGCTCTTCTTCAATGATGGTTCATCGTTGGTTATGATTGGAACCGCCTTTGCGAGCGGTTGGATTCTGCATAGCGCTGTTCACTCCTTTGGTGATCCGCAAAATGATAAATGAGACAGGTGAGCGAATTGGGCTGACGTTCCCTTGTGATCCGCGCAGATACACACGGCCAGCACGGGAAGCCACCGAGGCCGTCACAGTCATAGTCTATTGATTCGACCCTTCGAAGGATTGCACCGAAGCTCGTCGGGTGATCTGGACATAACCGAAATAGCGGTCGTTTATTGTATAGGTGATCGCTATTTACTGGAGACACTACACCAAACAAAGAAGTCACTCAGAATATAATCTGCTTACGGTTTCGATTGAGTGACGTTATTCGAATTCGTCGTTGGGATGCGCATAGAGCAATTCGCTCTCACCATCATCATAATCACTCTCAGGTCCTCCGATGATGAGATCTAGCTCCCGGGGGACGCCACCGACCTCGATTGTCTCCGGATAGCGCCCGTCATATTCGAATTCGTCCATAGCATCGAAGCTCTCGAATGCAAGGACAACATCGACGTCGCTCTCCCGTGTGACTTCCTTCGTCGGGTTCACAAAACTGCCCGTGAGCCACGCACTGAGAAGGCAATCTTCGTTAACTCCAAGTGCATCTCGGATCTGTGGCCACGTTGGCTTGCGTTCGTTATTGGCCATTGTAGTGGACGTGTCGGTAATTGGTTACTGTGATACAGGCACTAAATCGCGATGCCGGAACCAGACATCGATTCGTCGAACTGAGAATTCAATTGAAATTCGATGTTAGATAGACAAAACCACTTTCAAAATTCGAATATACCGTGATATCGTAACCAATTTTGGTTACGTCGCGGCGGTAGTTTTATATCTATATACGAGTACAATATTTGTAGACGTCATCAACGGAAAGAAAACATGAATGTTGTGAATCCAGCAACCGGAAAACAGGTCAAAACGTACGAAGACGACGACATTACTGATGCAAAGGCTGCGCTTGAAACTGCGTCAGCTGCGTTTGATTCGTGGCGGACTCGCCCACTCAGGGAACGGGAGTTACTCCTCGCGAATGTTGCGGAGATCCTCCGAGAGAACTCACAGAAGTACGCCGAGTTAATGGCTCAAGAGATGGGCAAGCCGATCACACAGGCGAAAGCGGAGATCGAGAAGTGTGAGTGGGTCTGCAATCATTATGCAGAGCATGCAGACACCTACCTCGAAGATGAGTATCACCCAAGTCCTGCTGGTTCTACTGTTAAAACATCGTACGAACCATTAGGTGTCGTTCTCGCTGTTATGCCGTGGAACTTTCCGTTTTGGCAGGTGTTCCGATTTGCGGCCCCATATCTCACTGCAGGAAATGTTGGAATTTTGAAGCACGCTTCTAACGTACCAGGATGTGCAGTGGTTATCGAGGAAATTTTCCGTGAAGCGGGGTATCCTGAAGGTGTTTTTCAATCCCTACTTCTTCCCTCTTCGTATATTGATGAACTACTTGCTGATGACCGGGTGAAAGCCGCGACCCTTACCGGAAGTGGCCCGGCTGGTCGAGCCATCGCATCGACAGCTGGTGAGCATCTCAAGAAAACCGTTCTCGAACTCGGAGGAAGTGGCCCATTCGTCGTACTTGCTGACGCAGATTTAGATAATGCTGCAGAAACTGGTGCATGGGCACGTAACCAGAACGGGGGTCAATCATGTATCGCTGCCAAACGGTTCATTGTTCACGAAGATGTCTACGACGACTTCCTACCTCGTCTAACGGACGAATTCGAATCACTGACCATCGGTGATCCGATGAAAGAGGACACCGACATCGGTTCACAAGCAAGGCATGATTTAATGGAAGAACTCCACCAGCAAGTGACCGAAAGCATTGACGCTGGCGCTACGCTCCATCTTGGAGGAGAACCACTTGACCGGGATGGGGCATTCTACCCGCCCACTATACTTACAGATATCCCAGAGGGTTGCCCAGCAGATACGGAAGAATTGTTTGGCCCTGTGGCGGCGATCTATCGTGTCTCTAATGAGGATGACGCAATCAAAAAAGCAAATGACACTGAATTTGGACTCGGTGCCAGTATTTGGACAGAGGATCGGGAGCATGGGACACAACTTTCACGCCAAATCGACGCTGGCTGTGTATACGTTAATCAACTTGTGAAATCAGATCCACGTGTTCCCTTTGGTGGCATCAACGATTCTGGGTATGGTCGTGAACTCTCTGAGATCGGCATTCAAGAGTTCGTCAATAAGAAGACCGTTTGGGTGGAGTAACTAACGCGCGGAATTTTATATCGGCCACGAACTCCACTTGGCCTTTTTGTTGGCTTGTGGTCACTTCCGCCACCTCGTGGAAGGTCATAATCGAATAGCCACCTTGACAATGCACAACCAGATAGTTCGCTCCCGTAATTGAGCGTTTGTCAGCATAAAACCGACCGATTATTATAAATTTTTAAATAACTTTGATTTATAATACACACTCATCGAAGGAATGCGAAGACAACGCCATCGGAAAATCACATTCTGTAACGAAGAAAACACACATGGCATATGTAATGTGCTTATAAATAAGATAGATAGTCGTAGGCAAGATAGGATCTTATATGGGAGGTACGATCGTCGAAGTTAGTATCGCTGCCGAAGAGTTTGCACTCAAGCACACGTTGGCCACGCTCGAAACTGTGACTATCGAAGTCGAACAGACAATTACGACCGATCGAGATGGCCTGATGCCATTCATATGGTTCAATACAGACGATAGTCTTGCGCTTGAGTGCGCGTTGACCGACGACGACAGTGTTACTGACTTTCACCTAATCGCAGATTTCGAGACAGAATCTCTCTATCAACTTACGTGGAACGATCGGGTCAACCATCTGGTTAGGGTTCTTGCCGAAGAAAACGGAGCAGTCCTCGCTGCTACTGGTAAAGACGACACTTGGCATCTTCGGTTATTGTTCGCTGATCATGATGCAGTGCGACGCACATCTGAATACTGTAAAGAGGAGGGGGTTCCATTAGAAATTCAGAATATCCAGGAATTTACAAGAAAATCTCAGACCCGATTCGGACTTACAAAGTCACAGCAACGAGCACTACAACTTGCCACTACTCACGGCTATTATTCGGTGCCTCGCGAAGCCACTGCAGATGACTTGGCTGAAAAACTTGATGTCTCACATCAAGCGCTCTCTGAACGACTGCGGCGTGCCCATGGCAATCTGGTCGACTATGTGTTCCTAAATCGAGTCGGTACACCAGAGGTAGCAGAAACAGATTCCGACAAAGACGTGGCCTCTGAGTGAAAACTGCCGGTGTCTTAGCCACTCTCAGCGTCGGTTGGTTCGAGCTCAACCGTCCGATCAGCGTGGACAGTAACCTGATAGTTACAGTACTCGAAAATCACTTTCCCGTGTCGTTCGGATTCTCTGTGAAGTGGAGCAAACAGCTTGTTGAGTGCATCTGGATCGATAGCCTCGTATAATGGCGGGCACTCACTTGAATCGGGACCGTCACGGGCAGCGATTGCTGCTTGGATCAACACTACTATCGATGTGTCTGTCACTGTCGTCTGCTTGTTGCTCGGTGCGTTGGTTGTTGTCTCTCCCATTTCTATCCTCTCCCCAGAGTCCTCGTGACTAGTAGGGTATCCCTCACGAGTACTCTATACAATACTCAAAGATGTAGGTATAAACATCCTCTGGCAAGAGATGAAACCACTATTCTCTTAGTAATACCCTCACGTAGTAATGAAACGACTTATCCGACCAAACGATATGAGACGTTCTACATCGTTTCATCGAGCACAGATAGGTACTTTTCCACTTCGGGATGACTTCGATATCGGATGGTTTCGCTTCGAGCATCAAAATCGATCATTCCGGCATCGTCCAGTTTTGGGAGATGGTTATGTTGCAGTGTAACTCTCACAGCATCGTCCTGCGTCCGTTGCATACTGGTTTCGGTTTCTGATTTCTGCGCCAAAATGACAGTGACAAGATCGTCTATTGTTGCAAGATCGTTCTCAGACTGTGAAAGGGATAAAAGAATCAAGCGGCGATACGAGTGAGACAGGATACCAAAGAACGTATTTAGGGATAGATTCGAAGAAGATGAGCTATCGTCATATTGGGATGTGTTCGTTGGTTCATAGTTAATCTGCGAGGTAATCATTTGAGAATCGGAACTACCAGGTCGATCGCTGTCGTGTGGGTTCATGGATACGTATTGAGAACACACGGATAGTGTGCCCCGCGTACCGGCAACGCGTATGAACCCGATCTAAGTACTTGGTAGGGTCATCGATCCCTTCATCATTGGGACACGGCTCGAACACACTTTCTATCCCGAGGTTCTGTTTTGAAATATAGATTTAGATTAATAGCTTCACGGGCTGCATTAGCAAGCATCTCCTATATCTCGATGATATCTGCCGGGTTTAGTATGGCTTGCATTCAAAGACAGTAGGTAAAGAGGGTTCCCCATTGTTCTATTCTACTGTAGCAAAGTGCAACTGAACGGGATACAATACAGTCCACCGGACCTAACAAAATCATGGTCACCACAACAACTACTGACGGCCAATCCGGCGAACTGTGCGAGAACTGTAATGCGATGACGCCTCATCAAGTGACGATTGAGATCGTTACTGAGAACGAAGAAAATTCAAACGCAGCGTTCTCTCGAGAGCCCTACCGTATCACGGAGTGCCAACAATGTGGCTTAACGAGCAAACAGCGCGCAAACAACATGTAGAGTGGTGATGATTCATGCCAAGAGCGACCACGCCGAAGCAAATGAAGTTATGAATCGAAGGCACACAATGCAGAACTGCGGGAGCTTCGTCACCCGTGATTTCTAACGCGTATTCGGTGATAAATAAAACATCGTGCATGAATGTTTAGACAGCATAAATGGTACTGATGTGAAGGATGGGTGCGCGGTTCATTCATGAGAAAGTTCGATTGTAGATGGGTGTGCACCTTGGACTATTCACAGCTCGAGGCGGGGATGGGTCATTTCCATTTCTAAGATGATGTGGCAGAAATAGCTTTTTCAGGAGGACTAAATTTACCGTTCGGACTGTTACCTGACGTCGAATGATTCATTAGGTTCACCTCTACTCTCTTGTCCACCGCGAACAACGTGACCATATTTGAGAAGAGCGACAAAAACTGTACCGCCAATTACATTTCCGGCCGTCGCGCCCACAAGGAATCTGCCATAGTCCACAAACGTAATCTTGGAACTAGCGAACAAGCCTAAGAGAACCTCAACGTTTCCGGCAATACAGTGGGGAAGGTGGGCAAATCCGATGGTGGAAGCAATAAGCCAGACGAAAAATATCCGACTGATCGTTTCCTGTGCGGCGGTGACGAGCCACGAAAGCAAGCCCATGAGCCAACCAGCGAACACGCCGCTGGCAATCAATACGAGCAAGCTATGGTCGGTAAGGCTTGACGCGATATCGGTGAATGCAGCGGAATTAATAAGTCCAGTTGCTGGGCCGACAACCACTGCAAATCCAGCGAAGATTATGCCACCAAGGATGTTTCCAGCGTAGACGATACCCCAGAGGCGGCCCAGTTGGGATAGCGAAGCTTGTTGGTCAAGCACTGGGAGTACGGCGAGCGTGGTGTGTTCAGTGAACAACTCAGATCGGCCGAGGATGACAAATATAAATCCGATAGCGTAGATATTCGCCATCAATAGTTCGGTAACTGGTTCACCAAGAGCACCAGTCAGTAGCGTCGCCATCACCGCCATTAACAGCGGACCAAAGCCAATATCGAGCCCCGCAGAGAGTCCTGACAGGAAGAGCCCCTCAGTCGACCGGTTGAGTTCTGAGAGGGCCTGACTGATTTCCTGAGAGAGGATATCCTCATATGCTTTCTGTTCATCTGTCGATCCGACATCTGTGGCGCTCATTACACAATAGTTCAATGGACGCACGCGTTAAAGCACTTTTCAAGACATCAACCCCAACCAAGCGAACATCCATTTAAATGCAAAATATCAATGGATACGTGAACACATATTCATCGTGCTGCAAAGCTTATCGACCCTCATCTGAGCGTTCCGGACTGACTGTGAACTTCTCGAATCACGCTGCTCGTGCGAACAGCGGATTTGCTGCGCGCCGGGCAAGACTGAGATATTGATGGATGGAACTGACCACCAAACACTCACGAACGATATCGATGCAACGACCGCTGCGACAATACATCTGAGACGCAAGAAGCCATACTGTTAGAGAAAATGCCGCCGCTGTCTGTCTGACTTCCCGTCACGGACTGATTCAGGCTTCGTTTGCAGCGCCGGTACTCGTTGAGCACGTAAGCAAAACGGAGACCGATGACAGACAGTGTATCCTACAGTAAACGGTGAGGTTCGAGTGCCCTGCACCGCTACAAAAATGACAATATATCAGAGATAAGAGTCATCGTACGATTCGGCTGATTTCGCAGAGTGGATATTTCCACACTGAGTACATTCGATTTGATCCTGCGCGTTTGTTGCAATATCCATTGAGCCGCAATTGCTGCAATAATATCCGAACTGTTCAGAATACTCTTCATCTACGTACGTGGCGAAAAATGGCTCTTCCGTCCCCGATTCCGCCTCATCTCGGTTTATGTACACTTTTTGGTCATCACTCGTCGTAGCAGCCGTAACACCATGGTGTGTTTCAGTATCTGGGAGTTCCATCTCGGCCGGGTCTACTTCGCTTGAGGCGGAATTACTTGAAACGTCTGTCCCTGCCGGAGTTTGCGCGTAAACGTTCTCGATGAAGGTTTCATCCCCGTACTCTACGTGCCGATCATTCATTTTCTCGAAATTGGCTTGTTCGAAAAATTGTCCACCTTCTCTGTTCGCATCGAGCGTGCCAGCCTTGATTTGCTCTGCCCCGTGTTCGCGTAACTTTTCGGTTATCACTTCGAACAACTGAGTTCCGACTCCTTTCCCGCGATGTTCCGGATCCACGAACAACCAACGTACTTCACCAGTGTTTTCGTCGAGATGTGCCTCGGTAAGCCCTACAATGGTCTCCCAGTCTTCGTCTTCAAGCACGAGAACGATGCTCTCGGAACTTTCGACAAGCCCTGTTATGCGATCTTCGGTAAACTGATCCTCCACGAGATTGTCGATTTGTTGTGGGCTCAGAGCGTAGGAAGCAGTCATCGTACTTTCCGTGAGTTCGCGGATCCGCTCTGTGTCACTTTGAGTTGGCTCACGTAATTTCATAGGCCAACTTTTCTTCTCGAAACAGAAAAGTCCGTGCCAGAACGGTTACAGTGCTCTAGATTTCCCCGAGTGACTGAGAATATTGTCGAATATCTCACATTCGAAAAATTCACCCATGTATTGAATTGATAAAATAATAATCGTACGATACGCAAGCAAGCATAAGGGGCTCTCGACAGCCTCGGGGTATCCGGCTCGGAATATGATAAATGAGAGCAATATGCAGCCCAAGGGATTATGCGGCAGCATCAAAACAATCAAACAGCATCATGTGTCCATCCCCAGCGAAGCGAGAACTCTCGTCGAACGACACGGATGAAAGCACAGAGATGTCAATGTCACCACCAGGAGAGGATTTCGTCCTCATCTCAAATCGCCAACCGTATCGGCATTATTATGCCGATGATGGCAGTATAAAGGTTGATCGTCCTGCAGGAGGTCTCACTGCAGGACTCGATCCAGTGATGCAACAGACCGATGGCACATGGATCGCGTGGGGAGACGGAGAAGCGGATGATGCAGTTACTGACAACAACGGAACGATGCGGGTGCCACCGGAAGAACAGGCGTATACACTCAAGCGTGTGTGGCTCCCGGATGAAGAGGTCGAGGGCTACTACTACGGATACAGCAATCGAGTACTGTGGCCCCTCTGTCATGGTGGAATTTGGAAAACAGAGTATGCTAACCGAAATTGGGCGCGGTATCAACAAGCAAATGAAAAGTTTGCTGACGCTATTACCGAACGAGCGGATTCGAAGTCAGTCATCTGGTTTCAGGATTATCACTTTTCATTGGCTCCACGATTGATTCGTAATGCTATCCCGGATAGCTTTCTCATGCACTTTTGGCACATTCCATGGCCCGGGTTGAATACATTCCAGACGTGCCCACAGCAGCAAGAATTACTCGATGGCCTTCTGGGCAACGACTTGCTTGGATTTCATATCCAGAATTACTGTGAGAACTTCCTCGACTGCGTTGAAGAGTGTCTGGATGAGGCAATCGTCGATCGTGAGGATGGCCAGATTCAATATCGGAATCACACGACGACAGTTCGGGCGTTTCCGATGGGAATCGATGCAGAAGTAATGCAGACAGCGAGCAGCAATAAGGGGCAGCCCTTCTGGAACCGATTTCGACGCGAGTACGAAATCGCGCCGAACACGAAGATTGCTGTTGGCGTGGATCGTCTCGATTACACGAAGGGAATTCTCGAACGACTCGATGCGCTCGAACGTTTTTGGGTGACCGAACCGAAGTGGCGGGGTAATCTCACGTACGTGCAGAAAGCAGATGAGAGTCGTTCACGGATACCCGATTATCAGAATCTCCAGCAAAACGTCGAGGATGCTGTTACACGGATCAATGATCGATTTAGAACCGACGACTGGCGTCCAATTATTTACATCGACGATTGGTTGACCGAGGACGAACTCGCCGGACTCTACCGACATGGAGACATACTGCTCGTCAGTGCTCTTCGAGACGGCATGAATCTCGTCACGAAAGAGTATGTGGCCGCTCAGACAGCAGAACCCGGGGTTCTTGTCCTCAGTAATCAGACAGGTGCTTACGAGGAACTCGGCGACGACGCTGTCACCATCAACCCGCACGATACCGATAAGTTTGCGGCCACCATCGAAACAGCACTGACGATGGATGAGAAAGAGCGGCGAGAACGAATGGCAGTGCTCCAAAAACAGGTGATGGAAAACGATCTTGTCGAGTGGATGTCGGATATTTTCGAGACAGCTTCCCGTTTGCGGGACGAGAAAGAGTGACCGCGTATTCCGGAATCGCCGTATTAGTAGGTCTTTCGAACGGTTATCATTTGGGATTATAAGGATATTCCCCCAATGCCGATTTTTTCATGCTTGGTTCAAGAATAGAACCAAGCATGACGAATACGGACGGTAGTTAATTTGCGTGAGTGTGAATCGTTCGATCGAGACTGATTTCACCTTTTTTTGCCAGTGTGAAGATAAATCGCCTGTTTTTGTTCCGGTAGTTGAATTTCCTCTTCTACGTCGTACTGGGAGGTACAGCGACGCTGATAGCGTTTGAAGAAGTCGAAGACCGTTCCGGGAAAGAAATCGCGCCATCGTATTCCCTGTTCAATGACGAATCGTTTTTCATATGGGGTTCCACACAGGGGACATTCGTTAGTATCCGAAGTCTGATTGGGCTTCACGTGTACTTGAACAGGTTGTACAATGATACGTTTGGTGGCATCCATTATTACATTACGTATGGTGATATGAAGAAAATATCGTGGTTTCCCCTCTCGCCTGAGCAATGACGGGATTCCAAGCGACAGTCAGTCCATGCTTGCGCTGTCTTGTTATAGCCTCCACCGATGAATTCAAAGTGAGCTATCACTCTGTCTAAATGTCCATTATATTTCTGTGTATGGAATCACCACACTCGCTCGTGAGAACTTTGTTACTACAGTACCTGCTTTTGCAGCCAGAACCCCTTTTCCGGTTCGCTCTCTATGGATACTATGACCCGTGGTGAGCGAGAGCAGGGGATCGATTACGGTCCACTTGACGAAGAACTCAAACAGCATGACTATCCGACGTCAGCCGACGACCTCGTCGATGAATACGGCGAATACGAAATCGATCACCAGAACGGAACGGAAACGCTCAAGGCCGTGTTTAGCCCATTAGTCGAGTCGGAGAATCAGGAATTCGATTCTGCTGATGAGGTTCGGCAAATGATACTTAATATGATCGGCTCCGAGGCAGTCGGTCGTGAAGGGTACAGTGATCGGGGATCCGAGCAAGTCGATAACGATCAAGAATCGCTCTAACTTCTTGTCACCTATTATAGGCCAACATCATTATCTTCATGTTCAATACTATATTCACAAACCACTCGGAGATCAATCAATCACTTCAGTGATCGGCGGGCCCAAGGTGGAGCGAGGAGAACACGGTCGCTTCGACCTTCCGGAGATGCTCACCGACTGTCGTCTCGGAGGGTCCAGCCACCGCCGCGATTTCGTCGTGGTCACCTTGCGAGGTTCTTGGTAATAGCCGAGCGTTATCGCCGCCTGGAGCACCTCCCGTTAACGTTCGGTCAGACGAGAAACGATGTGGCGGGGGGCGGGAGTGTATGTGCCGGTTCGTTCGACCTCTATTCTGACACCCTCAGGTTGTTCGGAGAGCGCGTCGGTGAAGGCTGCTTCCGTCCCGATGTAAGTCACCCGGAGACCGCCGTCGGTAGTGCGTTCGATAGGCATATCGATTAGGTACGACGACTTCCGCCGGTCTTCCATGAGCATCCGAGTCAGTTACATCGTTGATGGAGACCACGTAGTGTTTGTCTGCGGGCTTGTCGTGACTATCATTGGTGACGTCAGCCATTCCGAGGGCATCAACATTGAAGGATGTTCACTCTATAATTTTCAAGTAATCTCCCCATGGAGACCAACATAGTATTATCTCCCGGGATTAATACGGCTTGCATGTAAAGCCCATACGTAAACGCGGTTCCAACTTGTTTATCTTTCTGTACTGAAGCGCAACTGATTGGGATGCGTTGCAGCCCTCCAGAACTACCAAAAATCATGGTTACTACAGCAACTACTGATAGTCAACCTGGCGAACGGTGCGAGAACTGCAATGCGATGACGCCGCATGACGTAGCAATCGAGATTGTCACCGAGAGCGAAGAAAATTCAAATGCAGCGTTCTCTCGAGAGCCTTACCGCGTCACAGAGTGCCAGCAGTGTAGTACGACCACTAAACAGCGTGCAAACAACAGACAGTGAGGGAGTGAATGATGTCTAAGACAACTATTTCAAGCCAACCAGAGTCACGGATCGCAGACACTCGCTGTCAGAACTGCGGCAGCTTTGTGACTCGTGATTTTACACGTGTCTTCGGCAACAATCAAAACAGCGTTCATGGGTGTTTAGACTGCATGAATGGCACCGATGTGAAGAATGGCCAAGCAACCCATTGATAACACGTTATTTATAAATAAAATATGATATCTGGAAAAAAGACTGAAAATCTTAAAAGTGTCACTAACGGAGAAACCAATGATCGACTTTCGGAAACGGAAATCGCTGAATTGCTCGAAAACCAGCGGCGACGGGTGATTCTTTCGTACTTACAGGTATGTGACGGTCCAGTCGAAATTGAATCGCTGATCGAACACCTCACATACCAAGAGTTAGAGGAATGCTCGAGGGACAGATCAACTCGACTCTTCGAAGAGATTTCGGAGACAGTCTGGAGCGATCATTTGCCACTGCTCGCCGAGCACGATGTTATTAAGTACGATCGAGAGAGCCAAAAACTGCGCGGCTGGATCAATATCGGTCAGCTTACGCACCGCTTGCGAGAGTACGATACCTGATTAGTATCGATAGACCTAGACACGAGTTGCGACGGTGTCTTATTCACTGCAGCAGAGGCCATGGGCAAAATCCGGCTACTTGTACGATGTGGAAGAAGTGATCCAACTGCTGTGTTCAGATGGTAGTTCTACTGTCCACCGAACTCTGTTGGTTGCAAGGAGCTTGAAGATTCAGCCGAGCTGAGCGTGACAGTTAGTAGTGGAATGAGTACGTGATCGTGGTCGGGATGCACGATTCGGGCATATTTCGCGCCGTGATCATGCGAAAGACCCATGGTTTGGTGACGCGATTGCCTGCATTCAACGCTTCCTCTCATTGTGGGAGACAAACACGCTCAGTTCTGTAATCGATACGTTTGAATTATTACTATCGACGGAGGTAGCAAGATGAAGAGAGCACTACTGGCTGCCTAAACGGATCAGTCTCGTCATAGAAACCCCACGATGGAGAGGTTACTTGATGCCCAGTCGCACGAAAATGCCGTATTGCACGCTGATTGACTTCATGCGATGAGTATTCGCGTGTACTCGTTTGCCACAGACATTCAACGCAACTGAGGATTCGTTCATCTGTCATACGCGCAGGTCAGAGATGAAGTCGGTTGATCAGCATGGTTGCTTTTCCAAGGGATTCATTTGGGCGCCCGTTTCGTTGGGTCATCGACTCCCTGGCCGATAATGGGCGTATTTTCAACAAGATCGCTATGATCTCGTCGGAGTAGTTTAGAGATTCTTTGTGTGAAACCCCAATCTTCTAGTTAGTTCGGCGATTTTCAGAAAAGGAGATACGGCCATGAGTGAGACCTGCTTTAATGACTGGAACAATTGTAGAAGTGACTGCCCCCTGCCAAGCAATTTGCACTTGAGCATACGCTTGACGCGCTTGAGACAGTAACTTTTGGGGTTGAATAGATGGACGCCACCAATCGAGACAGCTTAATACCGTTCATTTGTATCGGTACAAGTGATCGAGACACGCTCGAAGCAGCGTTTAGCAGTGGTGAGAGCGTTGTTGACTTTCAACTTATTGCCGAGTTTGAGACCGAGTGTCTGTATCAACTCGAATAGGTTGATCATATTGGCCACATAAGTCGGATCCAGTGGATGAGAAAGACGGTGCTTGCTGCAATCGGCCAAGAGGACACGTGGCATCTGCGCCTATTATTTGCTGACCATGATTCAATTACCCGGAGCATCAAGTATTGTGAAAAGAATGGGATTGACTTCGACATTGAGAATATCCATGAGTTCAGTGATGAACGGAGTGATTGATTTGGACTGACGGACTCTCAACAAAAGACACTCCAACACGCTGCCGATCGCGGGTATTACTCGGTCCCACGCGATATCACGGCAGAAGAGCTCGCCGACGAATTCGATGTCAGCCATTAAGCGCTCTCTGAACGATTGCGACGCGTGAAACCGCGGTACGCGAGCTATTCCTAATTCGTCCTTTGGGGTAATTCGAGCGGGAATTCGCCCTAAAGGAGAGGTGCATATGCTCTGAGAGAGTTCGCTGAAACAGAGGAATCTCCCGGGATAAAAGGGACTTGCACATACAGCCCTGCTACTTTGCCGTCCAGCCGAGAAAATCAAAGTGTTATGATCGGGTCTTCGCTGGGAAAACAGGTGGGTTACACCGTTGGCAAGAAAGCACTGAAAGCGGGGTATAAGCGCTATGGCATTCCTGGTGCGATTCTCACTGGGAGTGTAACCGCAGTCGGGTATGTTGTGGTTCGGCGCGCGCTCAAATCAAGCACCGAACGAAAGGACGTCGAATCCGCAATCAACGTCGAAGTGCTACGTTCGGAAGTGAAAGAGAACGGATTGAGTGCCATTACGAATCGACAAACGCTCGAAGCAGCGATCAACGAAGACGAATTAGACACGAACGTCGAGATTGAAGATGTCAGGTCAGAGGCAACAGAAGAAGCCGAAGAGTTAGACGAGAATTTGCCCGAACACAACGGGAGCAGTGAGGAGGCGGCGGCTGCGTCTTCGGATGCAAGTGCATCAACAGGGTCGCTCACCGATGAAACCGCAGATTCTTCCTCAGCAGCAGAACCAGCTGAGGCTGCTGGACCGACAGAAAATGACGATGTTCCCCCCAATTCGGATGAAGCTGAAGATGAGACCGACGGTTCGTAAGTAGCTCTTTTTCTGTCTGAGGGAATGGGATATTCATTCAATTTCTGATGTAGTATTTTGCTGGCCAGAACCTCTTTTCATAGCCATCTCCTTGTGGTATCATGAGCAACAACAATCGAGAGCAGGGAATCGACTATGGACAACTCAACGAGAAACTTGAGCAACTGGACTACCCGATATCAGCAGAGACGCTAATCGATGAATACGGTGAGTATGGAATCGATCATCAAAACGGAACGAAGACGCTTCAAGAAGTGTTTGATCCACTCACCGAGTCTGACGGCCAGACATTTGATTCTGCTGATCAAGTCCGTCAAATGATCCTCAACATGATCGGCTCTGATGCAGTGGGGCGTAAAGGATACAGTGATCGAGGGTCAGAACACGTGGACGACGAAGAGAAGTCACTCTAGGTGCGTGAACTTCCACCAAGTTCTGCAGAGACACGGCGAGGAACAGGCGGTGAGATATTTACTTGTTTGCCGGCTCATCGATGACGTTCGTACTTGTTATTTCTCTCTGTCCAGCCCGTCACATGTGACGGAGACTGCTGTATCTGCGAGATATGTTGTCATGTATAATTCGTACCGTATCTTCTACTCTGGTTGTGTTACAGTGGAAAATAGAGCGATGAGATGTTGGTAGGAGTAACTAACCACTGCAGGGCTTATGTGAAGCAGGAGCGATAGAACTGACTCACTCGGAACACTGCAACACGCGAAAATCTTCCTCGTATCTATTGCTTGTCGCGAGAACTACTTAAACGAGAATTCAGTCAGTGGCTATCGTCCTCTTCAACATGGATTGACCCACGCGCTCATTACTGTTGTACTGTTTGGAGTTGCGAACTGTCTTCGAGCGTCGGTACCGGGCAACCCAACCACCGCAGCCCTCACAGACAGGCCACCAGTTTAGCGTGGTGAAGCGTTTGCAGTATTGGGTTGTGTCAAGGCGGTCCGTCCAGCAGGTGAATGTTGTGCCGTGAGCTGCGTCGCCGAACTCGTGGTACTGCCAAGCGCGAATGAGTTCGTGGCGAACGGTGGAGCTGAATTGTTGCCACCCGTGCTGTTCGTAGGCACTCCAGGTCAGCGCGATCGTGGTTTAAAATCGATTTCGAATGACAGTGTTGCTGGTCGTTGGATGCTCACCGAGTTTATCCCTTTAGCTGACGAAGAGATGGCTATGACGGGGACAGTGGTCGAAGTTGAGATTCCCATTAATGAGTTTGCGCTCCGACAAACCGTCTCTAAGTTCCCATCCATTGACTTTGAGATCGAACGAGCTGTCGCTCACGATGCTGATCGGGTAATGCCATTCATCTGGGTACAGAGCGATGAAATCGATCGTGACGAATTTGAAACCGTTATTGGAAACGATCCAAGCCTAGAGCAGTTTGACCTGATTGCTGATTTAGACGAAGAATGGCTCTATCGAATGGAATGGATTACTGAAATCGAAGCCCTCATCCACATTCTCGTTGAAGAGCAGGGAACAATCCTCTCCGCGGTCGGTTCGCAAGCAGGGTGGAATCTTCGGATCTTGTTCGCAGACCGAGACGCGCTTTCCCGGACATTTGAGTACTGTAAAACCCAGGGATTAACATTCAACATCATAAACATATATCAGTTTGAAGAAGGACGTGAGGGTCGGTTGGGACTAACAGAAGAACAACAAGACACTCTCATATCCGCGTTCGAGGCAGGCTATTTCGATATCCCACGCGAGGCAAATGCAGAAAAGCTAGCTGCTGATCTCGGCATTTCTCATCAGGCGGTTTCTGAGCGCCTGCGACGTGGGTACGCCAATCTAATACAAAACACGCTCATTATCGGGGAGGGTGCTGGAAAAGAGCAGTCCAAATAGAAATTTCTGTGCACCTTGTACAGCGGTCGAGTGCTCCGGTCGGTGAGATCCGAGAACGTCAATTGGCGTGCCATGGATAAAAAAGACTGAAGCGGTGGTTAGTTCGGTAGTACCTTTCGTCCTGTCCGCGCGCACGGCCAGCACGCGAAACCATTGAGACCGTTGCAATTACAGTCTTCAGGTTTGGCATCGGTGTCGTCCTTCAAGGAGAAGGCGTCGTCGGTCACATCGACGAGGCCGACTATGTACTGGTGGACTGGGGTGTTCTCGTGGGTCTTGTTATGCAGGCTGTCGATGACCAGCAGGATCCGGCCGACCAATATGATGACTCGCTCTAATCTTTATCTCAAAAGAATCAGCCAAGACTCCCCTCCATTTCGAGTTCGATGAGACGGTTGAGTTCGACCGCGTATTCGATCGGGAGCTCTTCCGTGATGGGCTCAATGAAGCCACTCACGATCATCTGTTTCGCGTCGTCGTCGTCCAACCCGCGACTCTGGAGGTAGAACACGTCCTCGTCGCCGATTTTACCGACCGTTGCCTCGTGAGCAACGTCAACACGATCTTCGTTGATTTCCATGTATGGCATGGTGTCCGACGTGGATTCGTTGTCGAACATCAGCGCGTCACATTCGACCGACGTACTCGAATCCACCGCACCATCGCTGATGTGGACAAGACCACGGTAGTTCGTTCGGCCACCGTCCTTGCTGATGGATTTCGACTCGATGGTCGAGTTCGTTTTCGGCGCGTTGTGGTACACCTTCGCGCCGGTGTCGATGTTCTGACCTTTGCCAGCGAACGCGATGGAGATCTGATTTGCGCTCGCGCCACGTCCCTTCAGGATGGAACATGGGTAGAGCATGGTAGCTTTCGACCCCATGCTCCCCGACACCCATTCCATGCGGCCACCGGCTTCGACGATGGCGCGCTTGGTGTTCAGGTTGAACGTGTTCTTCGACCAGTTCTGCACGGTTGAATACTGGACGTGCGCGTCCTCATCCACGAATACTTCGACGCCGCCGGAGTGGAGGTTGTGACTGCCGTATTTCGGGGCAGAACAGCCCTCGATGTAGTGGACTTCGGAACCTTCCTCGGCGATGATGAGCGTGTGCTCGAACTGCCCCATCCCTTCTGAATTCATTCTGAAGTACGCCTGCACGGGCATTTCGACCGTTACATTCTCGGGGACGTAGACGAACGACCCGCCAGACCAAACGGCACCGTGAAGCGCCGCGAACTTGTTGTCGCTCGGCGGCACGCACTTCGTCATGAAGTACTCTTTCACGAGGTCTTCGTGTTCCTGGACGGCTTCGTCCATGTTGCAGAAGACGACGCCTTTCTCCTCCCACTGGTCCTGCATGTTCTGGTAGACGACTTCAGACTCATACTGGGCACCGACACCCGAAAGTGCCTTGCGCTCGGCTTCCGGAATACCAAGTTTCTCGAATGTGTTCTTGATGTCGTCCGGGAGGTCGTCCCAACTATCTGCACCCTCGCGCTTGTCGACATCCGGGCGAATATAAGGAATGATCTCTTCGACATCGAGTTGCGTCAAATCGGGCTGGCCGGGCCAGTCCGTCGGCAGGGGCATGTTCTGGTAGTGCTCCAACGCGCGGAGACGCCGCTGGAGCATCCATTCGGGTTCGTCTTTGTCCTCGCTGATGAGGCGGACGACCTCTTCGGTCAGTCCCTTATCGGATTTGACCGCGGCCCGCTGTTCTTTCTTGAACTCGAACCGTTCCTCTGTGTCTGTATCGCGTAGGTGATGCTGGTCTGAACTCATATTTAAAAGTGAGTGCTCTAGCCTGATGAGGCTGGTGGGTAAGTTAACGATAGACAGGAGTGTATATTGGGGTCCTCGTTGACCGTCCCCCGTCGGTCTTCATCGAATTTGAGGTGGTAGGTCGTCTTTTCTGCCGTTCATTGTGCGCGGTGAGACTGTCCACTCAATCACCTCAATCGGCAACTCTGGAAAGTGTTCGGTGGCAACGTCTGCCGTGTGCTGTCGTGCTCGGTCGAGGATAGCCATCGGGGTCTCGGGTGTATCGTCGGTCGCATCCGTGCTTTCTGACAGCATTCGCTGGGCGATGATCTCAGAGAGTGTATTGGTTCCTGCCAGAGATAAGTCGACTGAGGTAAATGTCTGAATGATACGAGGGTATGTGTAAAGTGCCCATAGCACAGGGATTTAAACGTTGATTCCGATAGTTCACTCGGAAGCCATGTCCGAACCCATAAACAGACCGTTTAGCTGTGATAACGCTGTCGTATTATCCGACGTGACAAGCTCCAAAAACGTGATTTTCGGGAAAAACAGTGATCGACCCGCGTTCGAGTGTCAGCCGATAATCTACGGAGATGCAAAGAAACCGTCTTCAGAAGCGACTCTAAAGCTCGCAAATTGTGAACTTGCACAACCGTCGAAAACCTATGCGACACTCGGAACTGCCCCATACTGGTGTTGGGGCTATGAGCTTGGTGTCAACGAACATAATGTCGTCATTGGGAACGAGGCCGTCTTTACGGAGCCCTGGAAGGAGGCGCTTGACGCTGTTGAGCAGAGTAAATCGACCGAGAAAGGAATTTTAGGGATGGAATATGTACGCCTTGGTCTTGAGCGAGCGACGACTGCCGAAGAAGCGGTCAAAGTTATCAGCAATTTACTCGAAGACTATGGTCAGTTCGGTTCGGCAGTCGCAGGTGATGATATCGAGGACGGAGCATACGACAACTCATACCTCATTGCAGACTCAGATGAAGCATGGATCCTGGAAACGGCCGGTTATCGGTGGGCAGCGAAGCGTATTTCGGCTGGATCAGAATCGATTTCTAACGAATTATCGATTCGCTATTCATGGACGAAAGGGTCGGATGATTTGGTTGCCAATGCTAAAACACAGGGCTGGTGGCCACATGATCGAGAACCGTTCGATTTCGCTGATGCGTATACTGACCACTCGACTCCACTCCAGGTATCTCGTATCAGATACAAACGTTCACAAGATCTACTCAATAATTTCACCGGCGACGGAAATTTCAATATTGATTCAATGCAGCAAATTCTCAGAGACCATTATGAAGATACATTTCTTGAGGGCCCGAAATTCAATGCGGCACTGCCGGATTTCCTAACGATTTGTATGCACTCATCACCAGCAGAATTCACTTGGGGTGATAGCGTCAGTTCAGCTATTTTCGAGTTACCATCCGATAATGACGGGTTTGCGAAAATGTGGTGGACACCAGGACCCCCATGCATCGGCGTGTACGTGCCCTTCTACATCGAGAGTGAAACTGTTCCAACAGTCGTTTCAAAGGCTGGAACAGCATCTCGAGAGGTTACACATCCGACAGAGGCGACCAAAGATGAATACGAAGACGGATCGTACTGGTGGGAATTCAAGCGTCTCTTGGAGACGGCGAAGGCTGATGAATACGGTCGGGATTTCAAAATGAACCAGAAAATCATTCGAAGTCGTTTCGACGAGCTAGAAAAGAAGTTTCAAAATCAAGCTAATGATAGAGAAACGAAAGCGCGTGAACTTTACGACGAGGGGCGGGTCGAGGAGGGAAAAGATATGTTGGCATCGTTCACCGAATCCTGTGTCTCAGAAGTTCGTAGAGAAATAGACCGAATGACACAGATGCTTACTCATTGAATTAATAGTGGGTTCTCTTGCTAACAATGATTTCGTTTATAAGTCGCTCTGGGGTGCTGCCACTGACATTGACCGTCTTCGGAGAGCGTCTATCAGAGTCGAATTCATGGCTCTGTTGAAAATCTTAACAGATGATACAAAGTGCGTGTTGAAGGCAGAAACTTGAGTTCAGCAGTTAGATACAGTCGCACAGGTAAGACGGAAAGACGCGATCATGATTGGAGTGGTTAACTGAGAAGTAATGATGAGAAGGTCCAACGTGCTGGGCAATTCACAATAATCCGAACGAATAGAGATAGTTTGAACTCTACAGAGCCAACAGCGATGACTCAGTTAACCTCTTTTGCAAGGGATATCGCTTCATCAAATGACAACTTTTCTTGAGAGTCCGTTTGAAGTAGTTCTAATAATCGATCGATTTGTCCTTCAGTTGCTTGTTTATCGCACCGTTCTAAGAGCCGTCGTGCGGCACCCCGGCCAGTAGCGTTACCGAAGAGAAGTTGCCGTTTGCCACCGAACTGAGCTGGGTCGAACGGCTCGAATGTGCTTGGTTTGTTTAGCATCGCTGCGGTGTGAAGACCGGACTCATGGGAAAACACTTCCCTTCCGAGGAGCGATTTTTCGGGTTTTACATCTTCGTCCAAGGTAGCGAGAACACTCTTAGTGACGGGAAGTAGCTTGTTTTCGGTGACGTCGATATCAATTGATTCGTCTCCAACGATAGTCGCAGCAACGAACTCTTCTAGGGCAGCATTTCCAGCTCGCTCACCAAGACCAGCAACTGAGAGATCCACTTTACCGACGCCAAGACGACCAGCCGCAAGTGCATTTGCTGTCCCAACACCGAGATCGTCATGGAAATGGGCACCGATATTGGAGAGTTCGGTGTTGAGTGCTTTGAGGTGTTTAACGACATCTGCTGGGGTTCGACTACCTACTGTATCAGCAATCGTATAGAGTTCTGCATCAACGGCATCAAACAAGTCATCAAGAGCGGCGGGCTCTGTTCGGAATCCGTCCATCGCACTAAAGTGTACTTCGACACCGTGATCGTGGGCGACGGTAGCAGCCTCAATTACTTTCTCCGACAACTCGTTTCGATCTATTCCAAGGATGTGGTCAAGTTGGCGGTCACTAGTTGGGGCGAATAGATCAACCACGTCTACCCCGGCTTCGATTGCAGCCATCACATCGCTCGGAATTGAACGGGCGATTCCAGTAGTGGAGGCGTTCAAATCAGTGCGATCACAGACTGCTGCTGTTCGGCTATCTGCAATTGGAAACCCAATTTGTATGTAGTCCACGCCGAGCGAATCCAATTCGCGCGCGGCGGAGATCTTCTGATCTACTGAGTAGTGAACACCGGGCCGTTGCTCGCCTTCGCGTAGCGTAAGATCAAGCAGTTTCATACGACCCCCTCCTCTTGAAGACGTTCAATTCGTTCCGTATCATAGCCACATGCTGCAAGGACAGCGGCGGTATCCTCACCTAGTGCCGGCGGGTCGGTGGACTTGACTCGATCGAATCCAGTGGTGTGTGCTGGGAATCTTGGAGTCAGTATACGATCACCGTCGCCCTCCGTTGCTCGGACTTCGCTCAGAGCATCGGTTGCTTCGAGATGCGGGTCAGTAGAGACATCGGCAGTATCGTTTACCGGTGCCACCGGAACACTAGCCTCTTGTAGGCATTCGACTAGATCCGTTGCGGTGTACTCTTCACAAATCGATTGGACGTGCTCGTTGAGTACTTCACGGTTTTCGAGTCGATTTGGAAGCGTATCGAATCGTTCGTCTGTATGCAGATCAACGTCGAGTGCCTCACAGAAGCGAAGCCATTGCTTCTCTGACGACGGCCCGATGAACACCCATTGGTCATCCTTGGACTGAAAGACATCGTAGGGTGCCCATCCAGGATGACTTGCACCCATTGGCTCAGGAATGTCATCGTACGCTTGGGTGTACGCTAGCCAGTATCCCATCAGTGCAACAGTACTCTCAAAGAGTGGGACGGTTATGTGCTGACCTTCGCCGGTAGCATCGCGGTGGCGAATTGCTGCCAATATTGTGAGCGCACCATACAGTGACGCCGCCATATCTGAGAGACTCGTGCCAGAACGAACGGGAGGAGTAGCGGGTTGACCCGTAACGCTCATCACTCCAGAAAGTGCCTCAGCAACGGGGTCAAGCGCCGGGAATTTCTCGTACGGTCCTGGATTAAACCCTTTTATTGAGCAGTAAACTAACGCGTCGTTGAACCGATTCAGATCGTCGTAGCCAACGTCAAGACGATCAGCAGTTCCCGCCGCAAAGTTTTCGACGAGAACATCGGCTTCGCGAACGAGATCACGGAATACAGCATTTCCTTGGTCAGATTTAAGATCGATAGTGATACTGAGTTTGTTTCGATTGACGTAGTTGAATGAGCTATTGCCGATTGGACTCGAATCACGGACAGCGTCGCCGTGCTCGGGGTGTTCAACTTTAATGACTTCTGCACCCAGATCAGCTAATAACATTGAACAGAACGGTCCAGCAATAATATGACCGAGTTCGAGAACTGTAACATCCGAGAGGGGATGACCATCCGCACCGGGAAGTAAGTCAGAGGAAATTCGACCACCATCCGTTCGAATGTTACAATCGTTATAAGAATTGAATGAGTTTTGCTTATCAGTGTCGTCTGATTGACTGTTCGTCGTAGGTTGATAATCGTCTGTCATATATTTGTTTTTATTAGTGATTACTGCTGTTGTTTCGGGGAGTGATTCGTAAGTTCGCCACCGTGACAAATTGTCTGTCCGTTGTCATCGAACACGAACAAATCATCCTTGTCAAACCCAACGACGATTTCGTCTCCGTGATTGACGTGACCGAGAGTGGAAGACACGACATCGACATTATTACCGGCGGTTGAGTGTCCATGAACGACGAATTCCGTTCCTAGTTGCTCCACAACGTCAACAATCACGGTGAATTGATGCTCACCGGCATCGGGGGAAAGGTACTGCGGACGGATTCCGAGGGTAATCGGCTGTCCGATGTGGTTCGCAAAGTGATCAACTGGTGCCGAAATCTCGAACCCGTTTCCATCGAGGACGTATGAGCCGTCGTGTTCGACGACTGTTGTGGGGAGCAGGTTCGTCGAGGGGGTTCCGATAAATCGGCTGACGTACTTCGAGACGGGTCGGTCAAATAACTCGCCAGGAGGGGCAAACTGTTCGAGCTGCCCATTATTGAGAAGGACGACCTGGTCACTCATCGTCATTGCTTCCGTTTGGTCGTGTGTTACATAGACCATCGTCGCATCGAGTTCCTGATGCAACCGCTGAACCTCAACTCGAAGCTCGGCTTTCAGTTGTGCATCGAGATCGCTCATCGGTTCATCGAGCAGGAGGATATCTGGGTCTTGAACAAAGGCCGAACCCAATGCCACTCGTTGTTGCTGCCCCCCTGAGAGTTCTGCAGGCATTTTCTCTAACTGCTCGGAGATCTGGAGTACTGCAGCGGCATCATCGATGCGGCAGTCGCGTTCCTCCTGTGGAACCCCTTGGACCTTCAACCCGTAGCCGATGTTTTGCCGAACGGACATATGTGGGTACAGTGCGATAGACTGGAAAACCATCGCACAATTTCGATCCTGGGGAGACAGGTCGGTGACATCCTGCTCTCCGAAAGCTATCTGGCCTTGCGAGGGTGTTTCTAACCCGGCAATCATTCGCAACGTCGTCGTTTTGCCACAACCAGAGGGACCGACAAGCGTTGTGAACGATCCCTCGGGGATCGACAGCGATAAATCATCGACGGCGACGTGGACGGTACCGGCGGATCGATACTCCTTGTGAACGGATTCGAGGTGAATTGGACGTGCCATTATTCGAGGCCTCCTACGTTGAATCCCTGAAGCAGGTAGTTCTGCAGAAACAGGGCAATGAGAAACGGTGGGATACAAATCAGCAGCGAAACTGCCATTGTCTCTCCCCAGCCGATCGTGACACGGTCAAGGAACAGGCTCGCTCCGACCGTGATGGTGTACATTTTGTCGCTGCTCATGACGACGCGGGCCATGGTGAAGTCGTTCCATGCAACCGCAAACGCGAAGATGGATGCTGAGATGTAACCTGGACGTGCAATTGGAAGAACGACATCCCAGAGTGTACGCGTTCGACTCGCTCCCTTGATCCATGCGGACTCTTCTAGCGATATTGGAATCGTCTGAAAGTACTGCCACATGAGCCAGATGGTGAACGGTGCAGAAATGCCGGTCAACGCCATCGCGAGCGCGAAGTAGCTATTCAGTAGCCCGAGCGTGTAGAAGATGACGTAGAGTGGTATCGCCAGTACTATCGGGCTAAACATGTATGCGAACAACACTGCCCGTGCCGCGAGTGTCTTTCCGGTGAAATCAAAGCGAGTGAGGCCATAGCCTGCTGCTACCGCGAGTGCAGTGGACATCAGCGTCGAACTTGCAGTGACGATAATACTATTTGTGAAATAGCGAACTGTGTTTGTTTCCTCGAATAGTATCCGGAAGTTTCTGAACGTCACCGAATCGATCAACAAGTGAACCGCCCCACCTTCGAACACTGCTGCGGGTGATTGTACTGCAATTGCGATCATGATGTAGACTGGAAAAGTCACAAATACGGCCACCAGCAACGCCGTGAGAATCACGGCGATACGTTTTACTCGCTGTTGAATATGTTGAGGAAGAACCGATCCAGCGGCCCCTTCACCGAACGACATCAATGAGTCACCTCCTTTTCGGGTTCAAACACGGAGAAATAGACCACGGCCACGCCTGCGAGCAGGAAAAACATGATTCCTGCGAGTGCCGTCGCGCCACCGAAGTCAACCGCTTCGAATGCAAGCTCGTATACACGAATAGGTAAGGTAGTCGTCGCTTTCAGCGGACCCCCTCGCGTCGAGAGGTAGATAATGTCGAACTTGTTGAACATCCAAATTCCTCGTACGAGAAGGATGATGAGGATGGCCCCACGCAAGTGCGGAAGGGTGATGTCCCGGAACGCTTGCCATGTCGAGGCGCCCTCAACCCGAGCCCGTTCGTAGAGATTCGGGTCGATGGCCTGCAAGCGTGCTAAGAGAATGAAAAAGGAAAACGATCCAAATTTCCACACACTGGCGATGACTACCGCGGGCATCGCCCATTTGAGGGTTGAGAAGAACGCAATGGGATCCTCAATGTAACCTACTTGAATGAGCCATTGATTGAGAACCCCGACGTTCGGGTCAAGGATGAACTTCCAAATGAAAATGACAACTAGTGTTGGCAGAAGATACGGGAAGATCATCATCGTCCGGAGAATACTTCCACCTTGGATCTCTTGATTGACGACAAGCGCTAGCCCAAGGCCGACAAGCAAACTAAGGACGGTAGACGAGAGGGCATAGACAATACTATGCCACAGGAAAGTCGGAAAGTCGCTGCTCGTTAGGATATCGACGTAGTTCCATAGACCCGTGAATATCGCGGCGCCAGTCGGATCGTGGAGAAGGCTCATCCAAAGGGCATAGCCAATGGGGATAAGCCAGACGATCGTAAAGAACGCTGCAAATGGGATGAATGTCGCCAATAGCAGCAACTGCCGTTCGTCAAGGTGAGTGAACGAGGACTTGAGGGAATTTACCGTACTCATGGGAGTCAGTGATTAGCCCTGGAGCCCTCGCAGCTTTTTTGCGACCCAATCGACGGTCTGCTCGGGAGACTTGCCCCCCACGAGCATCTGTTCGGACGATTGACCGAGCACCTGCTGACCGTACGCGTCAGCAGCGACGATATTTGGCTGGCCGTTCTTGCCCGTCGCCAGAATTGACGTAAATGCGTCCCAGTTGTTCCGAACGAGATCGAGTACGGCCATATGTTGTTTGATCGTCTCGTTGTTTTTCACCGCGTCACTGTTCAACATCTTCTTCGTCGGCGGGAACTGGAACAACGGTGCGGAGAGGACAAAGTCCATAAACTTGTCCGATTTGCTGAAGAAATTCACGAATTTTTTCGCACCCTCTGTTGCCTTGCCATGCTTCCAAACGACGTGGCCCTCCATGTACGCCCACCACTTATCCTGCTTTTTACTGCTCGGAGCAGGGAATGGCGTTGGAGACAGTTTTTCCACGAGATCTGGTCGATTAGAAGCAATCGTGAGGATTGGCAGTCCACCAACACTCATGATCGCAGCAGCGTTCTCTTGTTGGAGTGCGGCGATTGCGTCGCCCCATTCCCACCCCGCTCCGTTTGGGGAATACTCAGCCATCTGTTTGATCCATCTGTACGTCTCGACGGCGCGCTTTCTGTTGTCACCCTTGTCGATAGTGACTTTGATATTATCGGACGATCCGCTGTAGAGGTTAACACCGTTCTGCCAGTGGTATTGGGTGATTTGAGTGTCAGCATTGTTTGTCTGGCCTGATTGTATGACGTATCCTTTGATGTTCTCTTGCTCTGAGACTCGCTTAGCTTCTGATGTCCATTTCTCCCACGTCGTGGGGTTCTCATAATAGAGGTCATTACGGTACCACCCCATCAGGGGTTCGACCATGGTCGCGGCAAAGTACGACTCTCCATCGATGTTAACAGGATCCGGAAAACCTGTTCCTTGGACTGCGTCACTGACCGGTGCAAGATTACCATTACGCTGGTAACGGTACGCGTCTGCCGACGTGTCGAAGACAACGTCCGGGGGATTGCCCGCTGCCTTCATTTTCTGTAACTGCTCGTCGGTTGATTTCCCCTTGGACGTATACGTGACTTCGACCGTGTAATCGTGTTTCTTTTCAAACTCGGAAATTATCTGGTCGATAACTTTTTTCGAATCGCCACGATCCGAGAGATACTGGATTTTCTTCGACTGGTCACCATTCTGCCCTCCATTTTGCCCTCCTTTTGACTCGCTGTCGTCCGGTCTACTGGTACATCCTGCAGCGGCGACGACCGATCCGGTTCCAGCTAGTTGGAGAAACCGTCTTCGTGTTGTGGGGTCATGAGCCATGTTAATATACGACACCCCTGATGAGAGAAGGTTCTCTCCCCTTCACTTGTTGGCTCTTTAAAAGTCACAGTCTAATTCATTTTCTTTATTGGAGGTTCACGGCTGACTTGGTGCTCGTCTCCACCAAACTCCTCACTCTGCACGCATTGGTTCAAAACGTTTCTAAGCAGTGTCCGCTCTGCTTTTCGGAGATGTTCGAGAAAGGTAGTGTGACTAATTCCTAGTTCAGCAGCCAGCGATTCTGCATCCATCTCACGGGGCCACTCGTAATACCCACCGTCGAGAGCAGTATTGATTACCTCTGCTTGTCTATCCGAGAGGAGCCCTTCCGAGGCGCGATACGGTGTGAGCTGTGTAAGTTGTACAGTTCCGATCTCACGGAGTTCACCGACGATATTTCGGAGGTCTTCTCGTCGGAAGACAATGATATTGAACACTCGCTGTGTGCCACTCACTCGGTCCCACCATTGGAGCATGCCATGATTCCGTCTGATAATGGGAAGAGCCCCACAGGAACGCTTGGTGAGTTTGATATGGGTCGTGTCAATCTGCTTGACGTGTTTTACCTGCTCAGAATTTTCGAATGCGTTGATAAACTCCTCAACTTTGTTCTCAGCATTGATGACGAAATTAATATACTCATCGTCGAGAACCTCCTCGTGATTTGCGGTGAACGACGTATTCCAGCGACTAGTAACCTCACTCAGGATACAGTCCGTTTGCAGGTCTAAGTAGAGCTTTGCCTTTAACATTCGGTAGCTATTACCATACTACTCTCATTAACGTTTGGAATACGTTTTTTCTGGGAGTTTTAAGTCAAATCGTGAATGAGTTTGTGGCACACCATTGAATCGAATTGCTCCCATCTATGCTGTTCGTAGGCCGTCCAGGTCAGCGCAATTGTGATTGCCTCTGTTGTCGGGTCGTACTTCGTGACGCCCGCCTGTCATTGGGCACGCTTCGAGACCTTCCAAACATTCACTTCGGCTACGAGTTCGCGAAGTATGTGGATATAAGTCCCCATATATTTAATGATAGATTTAATATATCCTATAATACAATCAGATCACAGCAACAGTCGAAGCAAAACGAATCGTTTCCAGAAATGAAATAATGGTCACGAATCTGATCACAAATGCTGCATCTCCGAGGAGATTGTTGCTTGGGCCCCGTTTGGATACTTTCGTTCATGTTGCCCGTGGTCACCCTAGTTTTCCATAAGTATTATGTCAGGGTACATCTTCACGTGAAGGTCAATTATTGGCAAATGGGATTCTAGGAAGAGTAGTTCGGCAGTTCCTATCGCCTGGTCCTCACGCATGGCCAGCACGGGAAGTCACCGAGGCCCTCACAGTCGCAGTCTTCGGTGTCGGTCTCGTTGTCCTCTGCTGGGAAGGCGTCGAGCGTCCTGTCGTCCGTTGCGTTCTCGATGACAGTCATGTGTTTGCAGAAGGCGTTCCGGTGAACATGGTGCGGGCATGTGCAGGCCATCGCGCCGTCCGTTACGTGATCTAGCGTGACGATGTGTAGTGTTTAACGGGTTTTTCGGGGTTCTCGTTGGTCACGTCGATGAGTCCCTGGGTATCGATATCGAACGCACACATATCAGTTTATAAATATATGGGGTTTCTCAAGCCAAATTTCATAGAACCGTCACGGAATAATTGTTACGGGAACGGTTCCCGCTCGTGAAACTCGTCTAGTTGCACTCCCTATAATTGCATTGTCGACCGCCCCCTTACCATGATGACCCATGATCACATGGTCATACTCGTTTTCCTCTACGAGCTGGATGATCAGATTCCCGATACGATTTCCGGGACGAAAATCAAGTTCGGGATTGATTTCTACTCGTAGGTCAGCATCGACATTTTCCTTGTCAAGTATCTCCCGTGCTTTCGTTAGAACTTCTTTGCCAATATCTGATTTTTCACCCCGGAAATGTACTACTTCAAGACGCGCATCATAACAATGTACCAGTTCAGTCGCATACTGAACAGCATCCATACTGGGTTTTGACCCATCAACCGGCACGAGCAATTGCATACACAAAGAATGCCATACAGATCGATAAAACAGAGGTTGACGTCCAGTAGAATCGATACTGCAACATACCACTCTAGTATTCTCTACTTGGAATCAAATAGATCTCATACGAATTCATTGCCCTGGTTTGCCACAAACCATTGCGATACGGGCGAGTGGGCAATAATAGGATTCTGAGTGTAGCTGATATTGCGCAAGAATCTTCCTCAAATCACAAGATTGGTGGTTAGTTCGGCAGTTCTTTCCGTCCCGTTCGCATGCACGGCCAGCATGGGAAGCCACTGAGACCGTCACAGTCGCAGTTGTCTGGTTCGGCATCGCATTCGTCCTCCGAGGGGAAGGCCTTGAGCGTCCCGTCGTTGGTTGCGTTTTCGATGGCCGCCATATGTTTGCAGTAGGCGTTCCGGTAGACGTGGTGCGGGCACGTGCAGGCTATTAGTTCCTCAGTCACGTCGTCAATGGAGACGGTATACTGGTGGTCAGCGGGGTTCTCGTGGCTCTCGTTGGTGACGTCGACCTGTCCGGGGACTTCGAGGCGGAAGCCGAACTGTTCCCACTGCGCGCGTTTCTGTGCCGTCTCGTCAGATTATGTGTTGCGTAGGCGGTTTCGTACTCATAGTCTTTCAGAGTTGCATTTGGAAAACCGGTGCCGGGTGTTAGAGCACCCGGTGCGTTTCTACACACGCCCGAGGACACCGTTCTTCCTACGCTAAACTATGTATTAATGCATAGCAAAGCTACCGGCTTTGCATTAGTGCATGGAATTAAAGTAGGCAGAGGTGCATAGATTGAACTATATTGGTACAAAACCGCAGGTAATGAGTCGATATCGAGCGATCATGACGGAGACCGATCGAGAACATATTAGCGGCGAAAGCGACTCCTCAAACCAACAGCGCGATCAAGCCGTCTATCGGGTGAGTAAGCGGATTACCGAGGAACTTCCGAAAGATAATGCTGTACTTGCCGAGCATCGACCTGACAAGCTCGTAGAACTCCGTGAAATTGTTTGTGAGGAAGTCGACGAAGAATGAGTGATCGTACTGGTTTTTCGGCTGGGTATACCCGTTACGATATCTGCTATCGTTGAGTGGCCGATTGAGTCCGGAAATAGACGAAGACTACTGTTGTAATTTTAATACTTAGAATGAAGGTAGCGAAAAAATCGTGACGATGAGTCCGGCGATGAAGTATATTGAAGGTCCAACATACCTCCAGAGTGGATCATCAACCCGGAAAAAATGCGTCAGGATGGCCCCTATCATCGTGGCGACTATTAAGACCCCACCAAGAATAGCGAGAATCGGCGCGAATAGAAGACCGACGAGCAACCCGAGACCGCCAATAACTTCGATGCCACCGGTAACGAATCGAAACCACTCTGGGTAGCCGTACCGCTTAAAATCCTTTTTCACAATGTCAACGCCGATAATCTTCACGCTGCCTGCACCGACCATGATGAGTCCGAGCAGTCCTTGCACAATAGGGATGGCCGTTTCAAGTATATTCATGGCTATTCACTACTTGCTACGCTAAGCGAGACCACGGATTTGTGCGTGAATACATTCACCCTTTTAAGTCACTGCGAGTCTGTTAAACCACTCGTCATCCAACTTTGGCGTGGTATGCCTCGTGTACACCTGAAAACCAAGATTGGGGCAGACGACGATAATTTCCTGGCTAGTGTCTCAACCGATTTTTCGAGCACCGAGTTTAAGATTCTAACTAGCAATCCTACAGACAACGGCGTACTCGAAATCATAGAAGTAACGACATCAGAAAGGGACGCCATCATTCGCCGGTTCGACGACGCACCGGAGGTGTACTCGTCCGAAGTTCTCCATTCCGACGAGGAAATAGTATTGATCCAGTTGATATTTTCGATGCCGTCAACGTATGAGGCAAGGCTTGCGACGGGGAACCTTCCACGATTTCCGATCATTATCCGAGATGGGTGGTTATCAAGTGAACTAATCGGTTCACAGGAGCAGTTGTCGGAATACACGACCGAGTTATCGGCGGCTGACATCCCCTATGAGATTCTATCGCTCACGCAATCATACGGAGCGAGCGGACTCCTCACCGAGCGTCAACGAGAGTTCATTACTGAAGCGGTTGAACGCGGCTATTACGACAGTCCACGTGGCTGTACGCTCGTCGAGCTTGCAGAAAGGTTCGGAGTCAGTCAATCGGCAGCTAGTGGCGTTCTGCATCGAGGTGAAGGCCAAATCATCAAGGAGTTCATCTCATAGGTGATAAAGATAGACGGAATGTCGAGGGTGTCCGCCCATTGAGCGAACATTGAGTCTAATCTATTTCTGGGAAGAAGCGTAGAGATAATGCAGCTTTCTGACGTCTATTTTCCTGATTAGGCGTATGGTCACCAGAGTCTTTGGAATGGCAACCGTTTCAATACCGAACGAATAATAGATGTACTCGTTGCAGGCTCCCACGGTCAAGTCGGACAGCACATTACAAATCTACTGGCGCAGAGTGATCACACCGTTCGAGGAATGGTTCGAGACGATCGTCACGTAGAAGATATCGAAGATCTCGGAGCAGAGGCAGTCGTTGCAGACCTCACACAGGATGTGTCGCATGCAGTTGAAGGATGTGATGCAATTATTTTTGCTGCCGGATCTGGTGGCGATGACGTGTGGGGAGTTGATCGAGATGGAGGATTCAATTTGATTGAAGCTGCAGAAAATCAAGATGTCGAACGGTTTGTGATGCTAAGCTCAATCAATGCCGACTCACCCGAAGAGAGCCCCGAAGCATTCCAAGAGAGTGAGTTACTCTATACGATTGTTCGTCCAGGCCCGTTAACGAATGAGCCGAGTACTGGTCAAATCAAAATTGGGGATGATCTTGAGCGAGGTGGAGATATTCCGCGTGCCGATGTTGCACAGACACTCGTTACTGCGCTCTCCATGGAAGGTACATATGGGGAGACGTTCGAAATCCTTTTAGGCGAGACACGGATCCAAACAGCGTTAGCAGAGCTTGAATAGTATGCTCAAGTGAACTAAGAAATGATTCTCACAGCACAATATCAGAAGTTAAAGTCGAGGACTTTGGTGCGGTGAAGCGTTCGCAGTGCTGCGAGGTATCGAGCGTGCCGGTCCAGCGAGTGAACGTCCGCCCGTGATCCGCGTCGCCGAACTCGTGGTACTGCCAAGCGCGAATGAGTTCGTGGCGAACAGTCGAACTAAACTGTTCTCAGCCGTGGTACTCGAACGCGTCTTACACGGGTGAAATCATAGTATCGTCCGTCTTGGAAATCCAACTATGCACGTTGGATCGTACCATACCTCAATCAACATTTGTATTTATATTTGTATTTATACGAAGGTGAGTCGGGATCGCCGAGATGTTGTCATAACAAAATAAGCTTGAACAATAATAGTAATATCGATGGCATAAATCTTTTATTCTCGTCAACCGGCGTTAGATTCGTGGTTGACGAGATTGAGAATGCGACGGTAGATAATGCTGTCGAGCGCGTGTTGACAGGTAAACAGCTAGACCGGCGCGATGGATTGGCGCTCATCGCACAACCAGTTGAGGAGCTCGCATTCGCTGCTGACTACGTACGCTCGCAGTTCGGCGACGATACTGTCGATGCCTGCTCGATCGTAAATGCAAAAGCGGGCAACTGTGCAGAAGACTGTGGATTCTGTGCGCAATCAGTCCATTTCGACACCGATATCGACACATACGGATTTCTCGATCCGGAAGAAATACTCGCTGCCGCAACGCGAGCTGAACGTGATGGCGCCCAACGGTTTGGTATTGTTGTCGCTGAAAAAGGTGTTTCCAAGGAACAACGTCCGAAGGAATGGCGAGAGGTACTCCGAGCTATTCGAATGGTTCGCGACGAAACCGACGTAGAGGTCGACGCTTCACTTGGAATTCTTACAGAAGAGGAAGCTCAAATCCTTGCGGAAGAAGGAATTAATCACTATAACCACAATATTGAAACTTCACCGCGATTCTTCCCAGAAATCGTTGATAGCCACTCCTTTGAGGATCGAGTCAAAACCCTAGAAATAGCAAAAGACGCAGGAATGGACTTGTGTGCTGGCGTTATTCTCGGTATGGGTGAGGCTCCCACGGATCGAGTGGATGCGGCCATTGCTCTCCAGAGTATTGGTGTGTCTTCACTCCCAGTAAACATCCTCAATCCTGTTGAGGGGACAACACTCGGCGACAAATTCGGAGATTCTGCAGACATTTCCACCGAAGAGATTATCAAAACCATCGCTGTCTACCGGCTTCTCCACCCTGAAGCCAGAGTACGACTGACCGGTGGTCGTGAGGTTAATCTCGGCAAAGACGAACAACATTTGCCATTTGAGGCTGGTGCCGACGGTATACTGACCGGAGATTACCTCACGACTTCTGGCCAGTCTCCCGGAGGAGACATCGAAGTGATAGAGCGTGCTGGGTTGGAACCCAACCTAGAAGTAAATGAGTATGACATAGAGGCTGTCAAGAAACGTACGAGAGAGCAATCCTCAGTCGAAACGGCAGCAGATGCGAGTAACAAAATAAAACTAGACGACTAGCATGGACGAAATCAATTTCGCGGTACTCGGGACAGGTGGTATCGGTCGACGAACGCTTGAAGTTTCGAAGGACAAGGAGGCGTTAACACCCGTTGCGGCGTGTGACCGTCACGGAGTCGCCATCGACCACGACGGGCTCGATGTAGATGAATTACTGAAGGCGACGGAGGGAAATATCGCGAGCGATCCGGAAAATCGTGATATAGCTACAGACGGCGGTTCGACGGCTGTAAAAGGTGGGATCAAGCAAACTGGAGAAAATGGAGGAGTTATTGCGTCCTCTCAGGCTGATTCTTCGGAGACACCGATTGGCGATATTATTGCAGAGAGCGGACAGATCGACGCCGTACTTATCGCACTTCCGAACTTCGAACACGACTTCATTCCACGGGTCGCCGACCGTTTTGCGGAGGCCAACTATTCTGGCGTTCTCGTCGACGTGCTGAAGCGCTCACGAGTCATCACCATGCTCGACGACCGAATGGAGACTTTTAAGGAAAAGGGGATCACGTTCGTCTGTGGTGCCGGTGCGACACCCGGTTTCCTTACTGGTGCAGCGGCTATCGCAGCCCAGTCATTCGTTGAGATCGAGGCGGTCGAAATCTGGTGGGGTGTCGGTCTCAAATCCGGTTATAAGGACAATCGTGGCACCGTTCGCGAAGATATCGCTCATCTGCCGGAGTACAACATTCAGGACGCCCGCGACATGAGTGACGGGGAGATTGAGGCAATCATTGACGAGCATGATGGCGTCCTTGAATTCGAGGACATGGAGCACGCCGATGACATACTCTTGGAACGAGCCGGTATCTGTAACGCCGAAGACGTGACTGTCAGTGGCATTCTTGACGTCACATCTGATGAAAAACCCACAACGACAACTGTGCGCGTCACTGGGAAAACCTTCGACGGAGAAACGGGAACCAACACATTCCAGCTCGACAATAACACGAGTATGGAGGCGAATGTTAACGGAC
Source organism: Haladaptatus caseinilyticus (assembly GCF_026248685.1). NCBI lineage: Archaea > Methanobacteriati > Methanobacteriota > Halobacteria > Halobacteriales > Haladaptataceae > Haladaptatus > Haladaptatus caseinilyticus. Next base: position 174,402 of record NZ_CP111041.1, read on the forward strand.
CAGCCCTTGGGTATTTGAAAACCGGTGTTCGTCGCAACCAGGCGGGTGAATATGGGGTCTTTGGGCCTGTAGATTTGATGCCCGGATTCTAAATGTACGGCGACACATACCACGGGACGGGTTCGAATGCTGAGGCAGACCGGGATAACAAACGGGGATTCGACCTATCAGTACGTCTCGCCGAACGCGAGCAACAAACTCTCAAGCGAAATCTTACACCGGTTGATCAGGTTGCCGCATGCAGTCACATGGCTCCCGATCCGAAGGGATTGCCGCCTGAATATGGTGATGAGAATCAATTGGTGTTTGCGGCGAATAACTATCTTGGGCTTACGGTTGACAAACGAGTCCAACAGGCTGCCGCTACCGCAGCACGAGAAATTGGAACTGGTGCAGGCGCGAGCCGGCTCGTGACTGGAGACACACAAATCCACCGTGCCCTTGAACGCGACATCGCCGAGACCAAGAACACTGAGCGATCGCTCGTGTTTTCATCGGGCTATGTAACTAACGTCGGTGTACTCTCCGCACTGAATCCTGATGTTATCATTTCTGATGAGCTAAATCACGCGAGCATCATCGATGGCTGCCGGCTGACTAATGCGGAGACATTAGTGTACGACCACTGCGATCCCGAGAGCCTCCATGTGACACTCGAGCAGCGAGCACGCGAGGGAAATTCCGACGAGTCATGGCTAATCGTCACTGACTCCGTCTTTAGCATGGATGGTGACATAGCACCGTTACGGAAGATCTGCACTATTGTTGAAGAGTTCGACGCATGGCTGATGGTTGACGAAGCACATGCGACTGGGCTGTACGAGGACGGTGGCGGTATTGTCCAACACGAAGGGCTCTCAGATCGGATTCACATCCAGATGGGTACACTTTCGAAAGCCTTTGCGAGTCAGGGTGGGTATGTTGCTGGTTCCGAGGATCTAATCGAGTACCTGCTAAACGCCGCCCGTTCGTTCGTGTTCTCGACAGGGCTTGCACCTCCGGCTGCAGCGGCGGCACGCGAAGCGTTGTCTATCGCTCGCAGCGGTGATCGCTCTGCGCAACTATGGAGGAATGTGGAATGGCTACGCGATGGACTCGAAGAGATGGGATATGAAGTCTGGGGGGAAACCCAGATCCTACCGGTCATTATTGGTAATCGGGAAGACACGATGGCTTTGGATGATCGTCTGCGTGAGCAAAACGTCGTTGCTCCAGGGATGCGACCACCAACAGTACCTGAAGGAACCAGTCGGATTCGCGTAGCACCGATGGCAAGTCATACTAACGAGGACATTGACCGCTGTCTGACGGCCTTCCGAAAAGCTGGTCGAGACCTAGATTTGCTATGACCGATGATTTTGTAGTCGTTGGAACTGACACAGGCGTTGGAAAAACTGTCGTAACCGCGGGTCTCGTGGGGATGCTTCGAACAGATGGTATTGACGCAAAGGCGATTAAGCCATGCCAAACTGGCTATCCCCCAGACGACGACGCTGGATTCGTTGCTGAGGCCTGTGGGACTGAAGCTGCGGCCGCCTGTCTTCGGCGGTTGAAACCGGCTCTCGCTCCCGAAGTGGCAGCCGAGCTAGAAGGTGTGACCCTCTCCTATGCGAAGATACTGAACGAGTGTGAACAGGCGATTGCCGACGCGGAATGCGGTGTCGTCGAAGGTATCGGTGGTCTTCGAGTCCCATTAGCTGACGGTCGGGAAGTAATCGACCTTGTAGCTGACTTGGATTTGTCCGCGGTGGTGGTTGCTCGATCAGGGCTCGGGACACTGAATCATACGATGTTGACTGTTGAGGCGCTCCGTCAACGGCAGACTCCGATTCTCGGGATCGTTCTCAACGAGTATGACGGTACAACTGTCGTCGAACGGACGAATCCGAAGATGATCGAGAAAATGACTAAGCAAGAAGTATGGACTCTTCCACCGTTAGACCTGACTGACCCAAGGGCAGCTGTCGAAGGTGCCACTGAGTATCTTTCGCAATCTCTTCTCGAAGACTTCGAATAGTCACTTGGTTTCTACACAGATCCAGTGTCTCCCATCCAATCTTTCGTTGGTCTCTTACGCGGATAGAATCGTCGCTTCGTTCGTTCAGGGATGTACTTTGTGACGCTTGCCTGTTACTGAACACAGTACAAAACCACTTAATCGGTCGCCTCGACCGGCAGCTCTGGGAAGTGCTCGGCGGCGACCATCGTAGCGTGCTATTGTGCTCGGTCGAGTCGGTCGTAGCGTTCAAGCTTTCCGTGAGCATTCGCTGGTCAGTGATATCCGAGACCGTCACTTAGTGTACCATGGATAAAAGAGCTGAAGTGGTGGTTCGTTCGGTAGTTCTTTCCGTCCCGTTCGCACGCACGGCCAGCATGGGAAGCCACTGAGACCGTCACAGACGCAGTCGTCTGGTGCGGTATCGTTGTCGTCCTCCGAGGGGAATACGTCGAGCGTTCCCTCTTCGGTTGCGGTTTCGAGGGCGGCCATGTGCTTGCTTAGGGCCCCGCTCGGCCTGAAATCCCATTGTGGAATTCCCCCGCTTAAAGTCGCGGGAGGAGGTCAACTCGGATAGCAACGCAAACAGTTCTGTACTAACCCATCAGGCAGGGAGTCAGCGTAAACTAATTACGTTTGTATGCAGTCCGTATACACATGAGCACGTCGATCAGAGTATCTGATGAGACAAAACGAATGTTGAAGAGTCTAAAAAGAGACGAAGAAACATTTGATGAGCTCCTTGAACGCCTTGCACAGAGTGAGAAACCCATCGATATCGGTGCCTGGGACAAGGAAGACGCCGAACGGGCGCGGGAGGCTGTGAAACGATCCCGGGAGAGCTTCAAGCGGTGACATTCCTTGATAGTTCCGTCATTATCGATATGCTAGAGGGTGTCCCCGATGTAGTTGAGGCCGTAGAAGAACGCGGTCAACCATATCTCACCTCTTCACTTTGTGTGTTCGAGGTTTTATATGGAACAGTTGGTAGCGGTAAGACCGATGTTGTCGAAGTGCGTCAGCAATTCGGTGGCGTCCGAGCGTTGGAATTGAACGAGCAAATCGCATTGGAGGCAGCACGGATGCAAGATACGTTGATGAATGATGGCCAACGGATGGCTGCACGCGACCTGCTTATTGCTGCGACTGCAAAATCCACTGGGGACGAACTCGTAGTCGCCGACCGTGATTTCGAGACCAATTATCTCAGTGAGATAATGGACGTCACGAATCTCAGCCCCAAAAAGTAATCTCTTCTCGTGAAACCATACACCAATAATTCTTCATCTCGATATTAGGTACACCTGGGTTTTGGTGAGGTCATCTCGCGGGTTTCCGCCCGCGAACCTTCATCCACAATTTCGCAGAGAAACATCTGTACTAACGATCAATATCTGCTCGCTACTGCTCAGTCCCTTCGGACCGTGTATACTACATGACGAGCAAGATCGCGAAAGAACTTGGATGGTCACGACGGTCGGCCTATAACGTTTTCACTCGACTCCATGAGAGCGACGAGATTTGAAACAAGAAGCCCGAGGCGCGTCGAGTGATCTGAATTCGACCGGAATAGATGTCAGTCTATAGCGGAATGTAACCGTTTGTTCTCTACGTTCTCTGAAACGCGGAAGCACCATGTCGCAGCTTATCGGGACTGTTGAACAACTAGTCGAGCATGGAGACACGCAAGGCCGAACCGATTGGCGGTAGACCAGCCGACACGGGGAACTGACCACAATCGGTCCCTCGCTGACTAGGCCGATCCAACTGCGAACGAGATGCTGTTGCTGTCACTCGACGATGGACCTACTGTTGGCGTCGCAGGAACTGACGATCAAGAATCCGAATGGGTCAGTCGTCGCTCGGCGTCGGACCGGGGGTACGGTCGAGGCTGGCGTTCCGCCACGTCCCGCGCTGGTACCAGAGGTAGGCGACCGTCGCGCCGAACACGTTCGAGAGCGCGAACGACAGCCAGAGCCCGTTCGGGCCCAGCGAGAGCGTCTCGGACCCCAGCCACGCGATCGGCAGGCGGAACACCATCAGCGTCCCCACGGAAATGATCGCGGCCGTGGTGGTCTTACCGGCACCGCGGAAGCTGCCGTTGTAGGCGCGCATGATCCCCATGAAGCCGAACGTAGGGGCGACGAACCGCATGAACTGTGCACCGACCTCGATCACCCGTTGTGCGTTGGTCTGATCCCCGCCGACGAAGATCGAGACGATCGGTTCGGCCCAGACGAACGCGATCACGCCCACCGCCGAGAGGATCAGGAACGACGCCTTCGACGCGAACGCGGCGGTCGCGGCCGCGCGGTCGGGCTTGTCAGCACCGATGTTCTGGCCGCTCATCGTCTCGACGCCCCGGGCCATCGCGATGGCGGGCATAAACACCACCGAGAGCACGCGGGTGCCGATCCCGTACGCCGACACCACAGGGGTGGCGAACAGGCCGACGACGATCAGCAGGAGGTTCACCGAGAGCGCTCGCCCAACGCCCTCGACGGAGGCGGGGACGCCGATATCGAGGATGCGCCGCGCGAAGTCGAGATCCGGTCCCATGTCGCCCAGCCGGATTTGGACGCCCTGATTGCCCCGGTACATGATCCACAGGCCGATGAGGAACGCAACCGCCCGGGAGAGCACGGTCGCGACCGCGGCGCCGCGGAGGCCGTCGCCGGTATAGCCCGTCATCGTGAACAGCTGCTCCTGTAATCCGGGCATCCCAACCATCGCGAACAGGGGGTTGTTCTGGAACCCGAAAATGAAGAATGGGTCGAGCACGATGTTGATGACCACCGAGATCCCCATCACGATCATCGGCGTCACCGTGTCTCCCGCCCCGCGCATCAAGGAGATGAACATGATGAAACCGAACATAAACACTAGCCCCAGCGAGATTACCTCCATGTAGTTGACCGCCAGTGGCTTCACGTCGGGCGAGGCGCCATAGATCTGAACCAGCGTTTCCACGACGAAGTAGCCGACGGTGCCCAGCACGATCGAGGTGACGACCGCGAAGGAGATGGTTTGGGAGGCGGCGTAGTCGGCCTCGCGCTCGTCTCCGGCACCGATGTTCTGGGCGATAATCACGCTGCCCGCGACCGAGAGCCCCATCCCTAGCGAGATCAGCAGGAACACCATCGGGAACGCGAAGCTGATCGCGGCGAGTGCCTCGGTGCTGTAGCGACCCACCCAGAACGTGTCCGCGAGGTTGTACGCGGTCTGGAACAGGTTCGTGATGACGATCGGGATCGCGAGGACGAACAGCGGCCTGCCGATGCCGCCCTCCGTCAAGTCGAGCTCTTCCTGGTTGAACGCCCGCTCGAACAGCCGGCGGGCACCCGACAGGCGGTTGCGGAGGCTCACTGCCCACCCTCGTCGGCGACGATCATCGAGTCGATGTGGGTCCGGAGGGTCTCGCGTGCCTCATCAACAGAGCGCCCGACCGCGACGCTACGGACGTGGGCACCGTTGAACACAGTCACGAGGAAATCCGCCGACGCTTCGACGTCGAGGTCGGCCCGGAATTCCCCGTTCTCGACGCCCGCCGCGAGATGGTTCTCGACGTGTTCCCGTAGCGTTCGGTCATGGGCCTGCAGGTGCTGGCGGAACGCCTCGTCGTAGGGACCCTGTGCCTTTAGTTCCAACACGGCCGTCTGGAAGCCCCGATCCGGGGCGTCGTCGTCCGGCGGAAACAGCACCGTGTCGATCAGGTTCCACAGGCGGTCGTGTGCGGTATCCCCCTCCACGGCGTCGAGCCGTTCGGTGAAACTCTCCAGCAGGTCGTCGAAAAACGAGACCAGTAGATCGTGCTTGCTGTCGTAATGGTAGTGAAGGGTCGATTTGCTCTTGTCCGTCTCCGCGGCGATATCCTCCATGGTTACCTCCGCGTATCCATGCTTACAGAGTGCGCGGTAGGTCGCCACGACGATGTCGCTGGTTGACTCTCCGGAGCTCATACTGACTGACTAGTTAGTCAAACTGTTGGGTCAATCAAAAGGCCTGCGGTTCCGGCGAGATGCGTGTGGAACCATCTTGCCCACCGCTCAGCCGATAAATCCTGGGCAGGGGGCCGGGCGTTCAAAGGAGTCGTCGCGCAGTGTCGCCGCTGACAGTATCGACATCCGATCGATGTCGACGCAGTCGAACATCGACCCCTGCCGCGAAGAACTTGCGGAACGGTGGCATGACGTTGCTGGGTTCGATGCGAACTGAGATCGGATAAAAAACCCGTTACACTATTCGTGCGGGCCGACCGATTACGGCGAGACACGGGCTGAACTCGAAGGATTCCAAGACCTCCTGTCGTGAGACCACTAGCATACTCCACGCCACCGCAACGAAACCAACATCTGGCGTTTCGGCGTGAACTCAGAAACACCCGACAAACTTGCAGGGAAAGCGTAGTGTGAACGCGATGAGGTCGATCGCTACTCATTCTGATCGAAAGGAAGTGGTGAGACTTGGGCAGATATTGATGTCTCAGACCCTGCCGAGTAGACTCGACTCAAAGAGTCCGGCGTGAGCAAGAAATACTCACAGGAACTCGCTCGTCGGACGATGGACACGATGCACGATCTCTCGGAAAGACGTCACTGTGAACGTGGATTCAGACTCGCTGAACAACTTTGCAGAAATTGATTTGCTGAGTCATTTACTTCGGTAGTAGTTTGAAGGTGAGACGAACATTGTCCGAGGAGAGTTTCGGTGTATCAAGACAGACCCGGCGTCCGGCCGCAATTGCTTCAGACTCACACGCGACACGTCCCATGAGTCGTGGACCTTCGTCTAACGTGATGATAGCTGATACGATTGGGGCGTCTGATGCGAATCGCTGGGTTGGGCGGTGAATACTTGTATAACCGTACACCGTTCCAGTGCCTGCAATCGATTTGAATTCCCATTCGTCTGAGTAACAGTCTGGACAGTATCGGCGTGGAGGATGATAGACGTGGTCACATGCCTGACAGTGGGCAATACAAACATCACCGTTAGCTACACGCTGCCAGTATTGGCGTTCGTATTCGGTCGTCGGTGTCGGAATAGGCTTGTTAGTCGGCATGACGTTCACCTCGTTCGAGGATCGCTACTGCTTGCGTTGAGAAGATCCCCCCATTTCCATGGACGAGTGCCGTCGATGCGTCTTCGACTTGCGCCGCTTCGGCACGTCCTTGTAGTTGACGGATTGCTTCGGTAATATGAAAGATCCCACAGGGCATTCCCGGATGTGCTTGGGCGAGCGCCCCGCCATGAGTGTTGAGTGGCCATTTTCCAGTTAATCGAAGAGCACCACTGTCAACGAGGTCACCACCGTTCCCGCGTTCACAGAAGCCGAGGTCTTCGAGGATTCGAAGGACGGTAATCGTAAAACAATCGTATATTTGAAGAACGTCGATATCAGCATGACTGACAGCTGCTTCGGCCATTGCTTGCTGTCCTGCTTTTACCGCTCCCGTTTCTTCGAATGATGGCATCTGGGAGATGTGGTCGTGGGTATGTCGTGCACCGAACCCTTTCAATCGAACTGGTACTTGATCGATCTCGGCGGCATTTTCTTCAGTGGTTACGATGAATGCCGCTCCGCCATCGGAGATAAGAGCGCACTGATCTGCGGTCAATGGAGTTGCAACCATCGGAGCGTCGAGAATCTCATCAGCTGATTTTGCTTCCTGTCGGTGTGCACGTTCCGCCCGTTGTAACGACGCATGCTCATGAGCGATGGCTGCGATTTTGGCGAGTTGTTTCCGTGTCGTCCCAAACGTATCGAGGTGCCAGTTTGCGACATGGGCGTAGAGCGAGGGAACGATGTTCGCGGGTTCCTCGAACTCGCTGACACTGTCGGATAGTTCTTCGATAACTGTTCGTGGTCCGATGTCAGAATGAAGAGCATCTGCAGCGACAATGAGGATCGTTTCGGCCTGTCCATTTTCAATTGCATTGGCCGCTCGGTTGATCGAGTTTACGTGGGATGCACCACCGACGCCGGTGAGTTCTGCAAAATTGAGTGGAGCAATTCCAAGATATTCGATCAGCCGAGGGAGTGGAAACCGCTCTGTTCGAAAGGGTGCAGTCGCAATAAGCCCGTCAATATCGTCTGGTTCGAGATCGACGTCACGCAAGGCTTCCTGTGTCGCCCACATGTTCAGCTCTTCGTATCTATAGTCGAGTGACTCTCCGACGCTCGTTTCACCATACCCGATTAGCACTGGGTTCATTGGTCTCAATCGCATACGATACCGATCCCAAAGAAGGTTAGAGGTAGTCATTGATGCTAGAACGTATTTGAAAGTACCTATCAGCGGTACTGCCATACGAAATAGATACCATATTTCTGATGGAACATGGTGGTACTAATTGGGTTGGTTTCGGTGGACCGTGTCATTTCTTCGAGATGGGGCGTCGCGAATGTGACCCTCTATTACAACGGTATAATCGCCCATACCGAAGATACATTCTACATCCTCTGAGAAGTAGACGTTCAGGAAATCGTCGTAGAAATGGATGCGATCATACAAAGCCGTTGCAATACATCTTTGTCCCGTGTTCCTAATTGGGTTCGAGTCGATCCCTCGTTTAGGACAGAAATTGCACACTCTCCGGAGATCACACAGGAATTATACCCACAAGCCGCAGTCCCGCAGGTGACTTTTCGCCCCCGGAGGGGTGGGACGCAGATTGGGATTGAACTTGAAACCCATTCAGATAACAGCGACAGTGACCAGCTAGCAAACTGTGACTGGTATGGGCATAGTGAACTTCGGTGTTGTCCTTGTGTGCGATTCAGGTGCCGCGACCTCTCTGAGTATAGTGCAAATTAGCTATAAGTGAGTGTGTGTGCTGAACATCTGTGCCAATTTATGCAACTACATGCCGGTTTTTCTCCGTTTATCTCTGGTTAAATGGCTGTGGAATGTATACTATAGTATGATTGAAGAGAGTTGCACAAAGTGTACGACAGACTCACTCCAACAGCAAGCACAGAGCCTGCAGGTAACGTCGCCTGCGAAATATGGTCTCTTGAAAACGTACCTCGGGAATATTCGTGAGGCACTGGAAGTCTGTTCGCGGAACTATCCCTCTACCAAACAACTGAGCGAAAATCTCTCCGATTCTAATCTGACACCGCAAATGGTGGGGAATCTGCTTGCCTTACTCGTGGAATTTGAAATCATTGAGGTATTCAGTGAGCGTAACAATAGCAATCGCTACGATCTCACTCACTACGATCCGAACCGCATGGATACGCTCAGTCAGATTCTTCAACGAGAGGCCACAGGGTCCTAACCAGCGACAAGATTCGACAAAGAAGCCCAAAGCTCGGTGTATGATCTGAATTCGGTCGAAGTAGCGGTCAACTTCTGAAGAAGTGAGTACTGTGAGCGACAAAACAGGGGATGTTACCTTGCGGCGGTGGATCGCTATAAATCGTGCGCCTGGGCGGTTTTGCGATCGTTTTCTTCAGTCCCTCTGGCGGTGTTTTCGATCACTGTCGCAACTTCCTTATCGAATGCATCGTGGGGGTCATTCGACACATTGTGTCCTTCAAGCAATTCCTTCACTGCTGCTTTGACAATCAACTTAGCCATACAAGCATCCAGACGATACAATATGGGTGTGGTCACAGACTGAAGTGGCCGCTGCCTGCAATTCTTCTACCGAATGTGGCCTTCCCGCGGGCAATAATGAATAGACGGTGAGATTCCACCCATGGTGTAGCTCACTATGTTCGTGAACGTACTATCTGTTTACCACTGAGTTATATTGTGTGGTTATATTGGGGTCGAGTGTGTACCCTCGAATATGATCTTTAAAGGCGACCTCGAACCAATGGCCGAATCCGTTTGGGACGCTATCTTGGAGCACCCAATGATCGAAAAGTTCAGGGAAGGAACTTTCAATGAGGAGCTATTCAGGAACTGGATCAGGCAGGATTGCGTCTACTTGGGCGTCGAAGGGGGGGATAAGTAATGGTGAGTTCTGCTGTGGCGCTCGGACTGACGATCGCGACACTCGCAGTTTTCACCGGGATCGGGGTTTGGTTCTCACATGGGAGGGTTAAGTCCGTAGAGGATCTCATCACTGCACGCGATTCAACTGAGCAGGGACAAACGTCGGCCACGCTCATTGCCTCGGTCATGGGTGTCTGGATTCTCCTCTCGGCCCCAGAGGCTGGCGCCCTCTACGGAATCGCTGCTGTGGTGGGCTACGGAGTCGGCGAGGCCATTCCGATGCTCGCGTACTCGAAGCTCGGCCCACGGATTCGAAAGGTGATTCCGGAGGGCCATTCGCTCACCGAATATGCCTACGTGCGGTATGGCGGCATGATGTACGCGTTTGTGATCGCCGTTAGCGTCCTCTATATGTTCGTGTTTCTCGCCGCGGAGTTGACCGGGATCTCGCTGGCGCTCTACCACGTAGCGGGAGTTCCTCAATGGCAGACGGCGTTTCTCGTCGGCGGATTTGTCCTGTTGTACACCGGTTACGGTGGCCTCCGAGCGAGCATTGTCACTGACACGATACAAATGTTATTGATCCTCCCATTGCTCGTCGTGAGCATCGTTACGGTTGTTCTCGTGCTCGGCGGAACCAGCGGCGTTTATGAGGGAATCGTGTCTGCGGACTCTATGCTCCTTGATCCCGGATTCGTTCCAGGGGTCAGGTTCGGCGTTGCGCTGGTTTTCGCGATCCTCGGCTCGGAACTCATCAATCAAACGTGGTGGCAGCGTATTTACGCCGCTAACGGATCCGACACGGTCGAGGGAGGGTTCCGCACCGCGACCGTCGTCAACGGTTTAGTTCTCCTCTTGGCCACGTTCCTCGGCGTTATCGCAGTCGGCAATGCCGATGTTGTCACTCAATTCGGGAGTGAGAATTATAACGCTGGAATCGCCTTTTTCATTTTGCTCGAGAACACCGTCGCAGAATGGGTCGTCCTCGGCGTTCTCCTGCTAGCGCTCGTGTTGGTCATGAGCACAGCCGACACGCTGTTCAATGCGTTGTCGAGCCTCGTGACAGCCGATCTCCCGCGGCTGATCGAAAATCCGGATGACCGAACCCTTCGATTCAGTGCGCGAGCGTTTACCGTACTCATTGCGGTCGCCGCAATCGCGGTGAGTCTTCGCGCTCAGAGTGTCCTTCGCCTCTTTTTCGTTGCCGACCTTCTCGGTGCCGCCGTCGGCTTCCCGCTCGTCTACGGCCTGTTTAGTGGCCGTCTCTCGGGCACTGGAGCCCTCCTGAGTAGTCTCGCCGGACTCGCAGCCGGGAGCGCTTACTTCCCCTTCCCGTTCGGCCTCCACGAGGCATTGGATTCGTTACTCAGAAATGCTCTCCCGGCCGCCGACACGACGTATCTGATTCCCTTCGCCGGCGCGTTTCTCACCTCGACTGGCCTAGCGTTGATTACCGCACGATTCTCGAGCGAAGCGTTCGACTTAGCTCGACTCTCCCACGAGATTCGCAGATTCGATGAACCGACAACCGACGGCGGTTTGACGGTGGACACGGACACTGACGCGGAGGTGAGTGAGTAATGGCAGTCATGAGTTCGATGGCTTTTGCAGTCGTTCTCTGGGGAAGTCTTCTTAGCGTTCTCCTTGTGTTTTGTTACGAAGTGGCCGTGATTACCAGTGAGGTTTGTTAGTTAGAATGGGGGTGAACCGCTTGGTGTGACTCCTCGGGACAATCAACCGGCTTGAGCCGTGAAGTCGGTATGTATTTCATTCTCCGGTAATATCACCAAGGTATGAATGAAATACCGACTGCCGTGACCACCACGGGGGGCGGAGCAGTCCGCGACTACCTCCGTGAAATGGGGCCGTCGTGGGTTGCTGGGGCGATCGCCGCAGGGCCGGCGACGATGGCGAGTCTACTTACTGCGGGTGCACGCTTCAACTATGCTCTGCTTTGGGTCGTGATTCTCTCTGCGGTCGCAGGTGCACTAGCGCAATATCTCGCAATGCGATTAGGACTCCTCACCGAGCGGGGAATCGTGGGCGTCGTCGAGGAATATCTTGGGACGTGGTGGGCCTGGATCCTCGTCATCGATGTGGTGATTGCAGCTGGCGTCGCACAGCTCGTGATCATGAACACCGTCGCTTCAGTCTCGTCGACGATAACGGGAATCGATGCCAGAATATGGGGTGGTATCTGGGCGCTGGTTCTCGCCGTCGGTCTCGCCGGGCAGGGGTATCGTTTCATCGAATTTGTGGCGAAGATCCTCGTTACTGCGGTCGTCCTCGCGTTCGTCGCATCCCTTTCCGTTGTTTCGATCGACCCAGGGAGTGCCGTTCAGGGACTTTCTCCGTCACTTCCCTCCGGCAGTGCAGTTGTGGCCGCGGGTATCCTCGGCGGTGCGGTTCACATCACGCTGATCACGATGCATTCCTACACGATGCACGCTCGCGGGTGGACCGATCATGAGTACGACCTCGCAACCTTCGATATCGTCGCTTCGATGCTCGTCGCGTTTGGTGTTTACAGCGTTGCGATCTTCCTCGTTACTGCCAGTGTGCTCACCGACCCCAATCTGACGACCGTCAGCGCTGCACAGGCTCTTGGCCCGCTTGCCGGATCGAGCGCCAAGTGGCTTTTCCTCCTTGGGCTTGGTGGTGCGGCAGTCTCAACGCTCGGTGGGAACACGATCGTCCCACCGTTTCTCGTTGCTGACAAACTCGGCTGGAATACGACGGTCGAAGACTCGCGGTACCGGACACTCCTCGCCGCATTCGCGCTTCTGTCTGCTCCCGGCGCCTTCATCGGTGGGGAAGTTATCGGCCAGCTCGTGCTCGTCCTTGCGCTTGGTACAGTTGGGACGCCATTCGCCATCGCCATCGTTCTCTACCTTCTGAACTCCAAGGCAGTGCCAGAGTCGAACTCGACACTCGCCAACTGTGGGGGACTCGCCTTACTTCTCGTTTCAGGGGCACTCGCAGTGAACTTTGTTCGCGAACAGATTGCAGGCGGCATCGATTCGTTGTCAGGTATCGTCCTCATGTTCGCCATCATCCTCGGGATCGCGACCATCGTTCTCCTGGGGAAATATGCCCGAGAGGAGGCAGCGATCGTATGACTGATCTTCCGTTCCCACTCTCCGGTTCGACTCTAATCGTCGGCCCTTCTCAGACTGGGAAGACCCGTCTCACTGCCCAAGCGCTCGATGCCTGGATCGAACGGAAGGGTACTGAGGGCGTAGTCGTCTTAGAGTTCGCCCCCGAGGTCGAACGGGACGAATGTATGCTCGGCGGCAGGCTCGATCGCTTCACGACGATTCCTGATCGAGTATGGTACGGTGTCCTCGAGGCGAATGCCCCGCGATCGGAAGGTAAGACTGAAGAGAAAATGGTCGCACTGGCCCAGGATAACGCCAAGCGAGCGAGTCGGATTCTTGACGAGGCTGCAAATCCGCGCGTAGTATTCGTAAATGATGCCACAATACCGTATCAGCACAAATCATTCGACTCCAAACAACTCACTTCCTACTGCAAACGGGCCGAGTGTGTGGTTATGAATGCCTTTGAAAGCGACGAGCTCGGGACGGATGATCCTGTTTCCCGGTACGAACGAGAGGCTGTAGGGTTTATCCAGGCGTGGGTTGACCGAACCATCTCACTATGATGAGTGCTTCTCACACTTCGAGTCGCGCCCTACTCATTCGCCGCTCGAATCAATTCCTTAGCGCTCTATCGATATCGACGGTGTACTTCGATAGCGCCGCTCGGTGCCCAATACTGGTACACATTCTCATCAGCCACTTCCCGAAGGACGTCGTCAACGCACCAGCATCCGAATCACGCAACGGAACAAATGCCGTTCAGTCGTAGTGCGGTTCGTGTTCAGTCAGTGACGGTAAGACAGCAGATTCGATTTATCGAACTGTTTGGTTTTTCGCTTACCACAAAGCATTTAAGGCTGCTAGACATTATCTAACATGTGGCGAGGCCGCTCTGACAAATTCTGGACCTGACGCCATCACTTTTGGTCCAACATTGCCCCGCCACATCCCTCATTACAACGAATGGATACTAGTTCGTGACCGCTGGGTAGTGGAACGCTCGTTACCGCGTAGATTCGTAATCAGTGAGTCGAAGCTTCCCCTCAACTTCATAGAGATGTCCCCTGTTGTTGAGTCGTTCGATGATATCTTCAGCACCCGGTCGCCCAAGATCTTCTCTCTCAGCTACAACAGTATACGCTTGCTCGTAAGTGAATTCTCCCTCGTCCGGCAATGCTGTCGAAAGCGCGTCAAGGGCGTCTTGTGCAAGAGGTGAGAGTGGTGATTCTCCCTGTCCAACCATTGGTACTCATCGATTCGTACACTCACTTCGTAAATCCTTGGAGGAAACGTCCTCTTTCGCTAAGTCGAGTGCCGTGATACACTGGGATAAAGACGGCATGGATGCATGGGTTGGGAAGAGTGCAAGATCCCATGCCGTCTGTTGGGGTACACGGGCTGCATTTGCGACTGGAATATGCGAACTGAAGTCAGTTTCTATCCAATATGGGGTGAAATACAATCAAACTCAAGAGGTGAGGCGGATGTTTTCAGTTAGTATATAATACTAACTACCAATGCCCAATACGATCAAACGCTCCGGCGATGGTCTTGCTCTTTATGTCACAAAACCAGCCTGAGCCGCTGAACTCGTTGAAGAGACCTTAGAGGAGACCACCCGTCGTGCCAATATCCCTGGTTCTGCGTTCGACGGTCTCTTTCTTGTCGTCGACATCGACGGCATCACTGACGAGAACATCGTCGAACTGGCGACGTCAGCCACCCTCGACACCGTCTCGACCCACCCCTCAAACACATCGTCGATGGTGACGACGAGTTGGTTCTCAGCGGGATTGTCGTGGCTCTCGTTGGTAACGTCGACGAGTCCAGGGGTATCGATGTCGAGGGAAGGTGGACTTCAGAAAGGAGCGGTATCACCGGTTACCAGTTGCAACAAGAATAAGGCCGAAGATAACACCGACTGCGACGAACACAGCGCCAGCCATCCCATATAGCTCTGAAACACTATACTGAAACTGCGCACCATATTCTCCGATCGCTGCAGATAACAGGAGTGTGAGTCCCGACCCAGTGAGAACAGTGGCGAGATCAAACCCAATCGGATTGCCGATATCAGGCATAGGCTGAATTGCCAGTGGGATTGGATACAACTGTGGCTTGCGGATACAAGCACCCTATTTAGCAGTAAGAAGAAAACCCGAACACGGTGTGATGAGTTACTAAAAGCGGGTGGACAGTGCTAGGAATAAAGTTCAAACAAATACTCCCGCGACATCCATTACCGGAAAGAGACTACCCTGGAATACCGACCAAGGCGATATCGTAGCTTGCGATCTTACTTGCGGAGGTGAGAAGAACAACCTCAAACTGCCATGTGATCCCCGCACTAAGGTCATTCGTACTATCGAGATACAGTCCAAGCTGCGCACCTGTATCATCGTACACACGGACACGTACTTCGGCATATGAAAGAGAATTTTTACCAGTATTGATGGCGGTACCCTGTACCGTTGGGCCTTTGTAGCTATCTTTGATTACGAACTCGTGAGAGTCGAGTTTGAGTGAATCAACAGAGCTGGCATCCTCATTCGGGTTTTGTTGTACGACGGCTTCTGCTGCTACCATTTCGTTCGCTGTTCGCGGTTTGCCGGTGCTGTTGTTGACTACGGTCCGCGAATACTGGGGATCATCATCCGAGCTGGCACAGCCACTAAGAATAACCGTTGTTCCAATACCGAGAGATGAGAGAAAACATCTCCGAGAGATCTGTTGAGAGCTAATTTTCACCTGTGACTCGCTCCTCTGCTGTGTTTAGAGTCAGTCATCCTACTGCAAATAGAGGAGCGGCATACATTTCAATATGACTTTTCAACAGTAGCGATTACATCTCGTATAGATACACTATCTTCAATACAGGGGAATTATCAACCAAGGTTTATTTGTATGCTCTTTGCCAATGTCCTTTTGTCTCGTCAGTCTATTTCTCCACCATGAGTTCTACTGAAAACGATAGCTCGCCAGAGTCACCCAGCAATGATATTGCACAACGGTCGAAATCCCGAAATCAGGTTCTAGAATGGATATTGATCGAGGGGAACCGACTACTCATCACGGTCGGTGGCTCAGCGATGATTTTCGTGTTATTTCTTCTCCTCTCTCATTACGGTGTGATCGCATTCACGAACGAAAATTCGGTTACACGAATGGCAAGTGGAATGATTGCAGGCACTTTCTCGCTTGTCACTCTCGTTGTTTCAGTAAACCAGCTCATTCTCTCACAAGAGTTCTCTCCTGCTGGCGATTTTCGTGACCGTCTCGATGGGGTACTTGATTTTCGACAAGATGTCGAACAGATGGCTGGTGTACCGGCGACTCCGGCAGCGCCCTCTCAAATTCTTCTGTTACTCGCTACGGCTATTCAACACCGTGCCAATTCTCTTGCTACCGCTTTGGGTGATCATGATGACGAGGAATATCGAGCACGAGCAGTCCAGTTCGCTAATAGCGTTGCTGAAAGCACAGAACAAATTGATAAGTCATTGGACCAGACTGGGGAAACCGCGTTCGATACACTTTCTGTAGCCGTCAATTACGATGATGTATGGCAACTCTATGCAACAAAACATCTCCGTAACGATGCTTCCTCACTGTCGGAAGAAACGGCACAGAATTTTGATGATTTAATCGATCTACTCCAGTTATTCCGTATCGCACAGGAGCATTTCAAGACTGTATATCTGCAACGAGAACTCACTCGGTTCTCACAACTTACCATTTACTGTGGTATCCCAGCAGTACTTGCTGCAGTCCTCATCACGGTACTCTATGGCGACATTGGTGGTGGGACGATTGCCGTCATGTACCTCCCATATGTGACATCATTCCTCGCAACACTCGTATTTGTTCCACTTGTCTTGCTTGCTGCGTATATCCTTCGGACTGCAACACTCACCCGACGATCCGCTGCAATCGGACCGATTCTCCCACAGAAGGATTCAAACGAAGGGCCATTTGAAGTTTCGTACAATGAGAATCAGTAACAGCAATTCAGCACTCACACGCGAAAATCGAATATGACAGTCACAATTTAAGCGACTATACTCAATAACACGGAAATACCTATAACTATACGAGCTTGAATACCATGCAAACACTATGTATTTCCTAAAAAAGGACTTGCAATAAGAAAATAATGATTGTGTGTCTTGGCTTTACTGTTATCTAACAACCAAGCTCTTGCTTACTTAGTAGATACAATAACTTATTAAATAGTGGTGACAATTTAGAACACAATATCTCTATTACGGGTATGAAAATTAATATAAATATTTATTACCGATTAGACTTTGAATTAATTGATGACACGATACTACAGGCGTGTTGTGAACCGAATATCACGACGAAATGTTATTGGAACCATTGGCATGGCACTCGGTGCCTCATTAGTGAGTGGTACGGGGACGGCACGCAAAAAGCAGCACGTCACCCAAAGTGCACGAGATAAGTTCCATATAACGGCACATCGCGGATTCAGAGACGTATTTCCGCAAAATACGATCGCCGCTGTCGAGGGTGCATCACGATTAGGAACGGACCGGATTGAAATCGATGTTGAAGCGACAAGTGATGGAGAAATTGTCGTTTTTCACGATGCGGCCCTTGATACTCTCACGGATAAAGAAGGTCTCGTTGGGGAAACCCCATCTGACGTTGTATTGCAAGCAGAAGTTCTCGAGTCGGGCGAAACGATTCCAACGCTTGCTGAGACACTTGCTGCAACTAGACCGAGTGTCATGATGAATATCGAATTCAAAGATCCAGGACCACTTTCCTGGGAAGAGTTTGCCGAACGGACACTACCCATTGCATCGCGATACCCAGGGCAGTACTATGTGTCCTCGTTCGATCCGGACGCGCTCAGAGCAGTTCGAGATGTAGACCCCAACGTCGATGTGGCGCCGATTTTCGGGAGTAACAAGGACGAAAATCTGGAGATTGCTCGCGAAGTAGACGCCAAAGCAGTAAATCCATCTACCGGAGTTCTTGATCGTGATCTCGTAGAAACCGCTCACAAGGAAGGTCGGGAAGTGAATGTTTGGACGATCGATAGTTGGAGAGAGGCACAAGAACCACTTGAGCTGAACGTAGATGGACTGATCGCAGATTATCCGCATATGGCTACCTTTGCTACGAAGACTACGCATCCCAAATCAATGAGTCGGAAAAATAAATAGTATAATAGTCAATTATTTTTTACAATTTTCGCTGTCCTCCGATGGCTATGTGTTAAAGCGACTTCACTCACTGGAGAGCGGAGGTGTCACGTCAGGAGGCGTGCGTGTATCCGCGACCTGCTCGTAGGCGTACGCCATCTCGACGAGTTCGTGTTCGTGATATGGTTTTCCGAGCAGTTCAATACCAATGGGGAGTCTGTTCTTGGTCAATTCACCGGGAACTGACACTGCTGGACACTGCGTCTGCGCACCTAAGGGCGTATTCGCTGGAAAGTCTGCCGTCGTGTATTTCTCACCTAGTTCTGAGACCAATGGCGGCACCACCTGAACGTTGGGGAAGACGAGCGCGTCAAGATCGTTGGCAGCGAACGTATCTAAGACATCACGACGGAAAGTCTCTTGACCGAGGGTATTTCGCCAAAAGTCAAGTACGTCTTTGGGATCCTCCGTCACTGACGCGATTGCTTCAAAGAGCCCGAGATTTTCGTGGTACGCACCATCCTCGAGGATATCCTGGGTATTCTCGTACGGGATGTTATCGCGCTCTGCGATGAAATCGTTGAGATAGATCGACCCAAAGTAGTCATAGACCTCGGTCTTTGTAATCTGTTCTTCGATATTGGGGACAGAGACAGGATCAACGATTTTAGCTCCGGCCTCTGATAGCGTCTCGATCGCGTTTTCGACAGCCTCGTTCACAGGCGCACCATCGGGGTTGTCGTCGTCACCGAAGAGATCACGAAGCACACCAATTCGCTTGGTTTCTAGACCGTCTTCGTTTAGATAATCAGTGTACGAGCTGACCTCGGACTGTGCTGTTGCGCCCGACCAAGGGTCCTCTGCGTCGTACCCGACGAGTACGTCAAGTAAGTAGGTCATGTCGGTAACGGTCCGAGCCATTGGGCCAGCGGTGTCCTGCCGGGGCACGATCGGTGACAGTCCAGTGCGACTTACGAGGCCAGTCGTAGGACGGATCCCGTAAAGGTTACAATTTGCGGATGGGACGCGAATCGACCCACCGGTGTCCTCGCCGATACCGACTACTCCGAGGTTAGCGGCCACGCTCGCCCCTGTTCCACCGCTCGATCCCCCGGGGTCACGCTCCAGATCATATGGATTTTTTGTCTGTCCCGACGCCGAAGAGAACGTAAAGTAGGCACACGCCCAGTCTGGTAGATTTGTCTTCGCTAGGACCACAGCCCCGGCTTCCTTGATTCGGGAGACGATCGTTGCGTCGGCCTCAGGAATATATTCCGCACAAGCCTCGGAGCCGAATGTTGTTACCACACCTTTCGTCTCAGCCTGATCTTTGACAAGAACAGGAATGCCGTGAAGTGGGCCGACAAAACCGTCCGTTTCCCGTTTCTCGTCAAGTTCGGCTGCACGCTTGGCTGCGTTCTCATTGATGGTGACGATACTATTCAGTTTAGGTCCAGAGTAATCGTATGCTTCAATCCGCTCAATATAGCGTTCGACGAGTTCTTCACTTGTGACTTCACCAGCCTCCATTGCCTCGTGAATTTCATCAACAGTGATTTCCATTAATTTGAACTTACCTGACATGGGGATCCTCCTCAATAGTCATTCCATATGATCATATACCTTCGGCCCAGAGACAAATCATCGCCAGCGTGAATTATGCTATTGTGAGTAAAAGCACTAAATTGAGGTATCTCGGCAGGTTCTTGCATCCCGTTCTCACACCCTCCCTGGCTGATGGTTACGGTGGTGTAACCCGCTAAGCTCAGCTGAGCTCCTCGGCTAACCCGACGATGATGCCTTCGGGTCCGCGCACGTAGCAGAGGCGGTACACGTCTTCATACTGGGCGACGTCGCCCACGAGTTCGGCTCCGTGGGAGCGGAGACGGTCGAGAACTTCGTCGATGTCGTCGACGGCGAACATGATGCGGCGGATCCCCAGGGTGTTCACCGCCGGTTCCTCGGATCCGTTGCGAGTAGCCTTGGGCTTGATAAACTTCGAGAGCTCGACGCGGCCGTGGCCGTCGGGGGTCCGCATAACGGCGATGTCGCTTTGGACGTTTTTGAGCCCCACGACGCGGTTCACCCACTCCCCCTCGACGCGTGTTTCCTCCTCCAACTCCATGCCGAGCTCCGTGAAGAACGCTTTCGCGGTTTCGAGGTCCTCGACCACGATGAGGACGTTGTCCATCCGCTTGATTGCCATAGTCCGAGCAAATTAGGTGATGAGTGGGCAAATAGGCTTTGACGGTGGATGTGGTGCTTGGCTTCGACATCTAGCTTTTCATATTCGGGTTAGTCTCTGTGTGTCTCGGCATCTTCGATGATCGTTTCGAGATCAGCGATGATTTGATCGGGTTTGTCCTCCGGTTCGATGACCGCTTTCCCGTCTTCTTCGTGGATTTCGACTTCGGTGCCAGGTGTAATTCCGAGTCGTCGTCGGACGTTTTGTAGGAGAGCAATTCGTCCCTTTGAGTCTATTTTGCTTATGAACCCACTTACAGTAGGTATGGGACTAATCGTTGTATCTCACGTAGTATTTTTGCCACTTTCACTGAGAAGTACCTGTTAACTGGAGTTAGCTGTACTGATGTGACTGGCTATTTTACATCAATCTCGGGGCTCTGGTATCTTGAGACGGATGGCCGAACAACTACTTTTCCATTGTCGGTCGCAAAGAGCGGCTGCCACATTGGTTTTGATGGAGCGCTGGCTATCAAATAGTGATGGTTGAAACCTATATTGTCGGAGTAGCATTAGCTGGCTTCGTTATCCTTGCTGCTTCGGTTCTGCCAGAGTTGCTCGCCGACCGTGCCGTTTCAGCTCCTCTCTTCTATCTCGTAATCGGAGCTGTAGCGTTCTCGCTCCCACTTGGTCTTCCAAACCCTGATCCAATCGCAAACGGAGTCATTGCTGAGAAGGTCACTGAATTCATCGTGATTGTTTCCTTAATGGGGGCGGGGCTCAAACTGGACCGACCGTTTTCATTTCAAACCTGGTCAACAACGTGGCGATTATTAGCCGTGACGATGCCGCTCACGATCGCTGGCGCGGTGTTTCTTGGGTGGTGGGTACTCGGAATCGTTCCTGCGACCGCCGTTCTCCTCGGGGCCATCGTCGCACCGACAGACCCCGTGCTAGCTTCGGACATCCAGGTTGGACCCCCAGGTGAAGGTGAGAATGTTGCAGATGACCATTACGACGGCCGAGAACACGAACATGAAGTTCGATTTGCTCTCACATCAGAAGCTGGTCTCAATGACGGATTGGCGTTTCCATTTACATACGCCGCCATTCTTATCGCTGGGTCCGGGATTGTCGGTACTGATTGGCTTGGAAAGTGGATGTTGATGTATGTTGGATATAAAATCATCGTGGGGACCCTTCTAGGACTGTTCCTTGGATACGTACTCGCAGAACTACTGTTCCGCTTTTCACCTACTACCCGACTTGCTCGGGCAGTAGAAGGTGTTGAAGCACTTGGTGGGACCCTGTTGGTGTACGGTGTGACGGAGTTTTTCCAAGGATATGGTTTCATCGCGGTCTTTGTTGCTGCGTTAATGATCAGACACCAGGAACGATCCCATGAATACAACCAAGCCCTTCATGATTTTTCAGAAGTGACGGAGCGGTTGGCAATGGCTCTCCTGCTCGTTCTTTTCGGCGGGACACTTGTCACTGGGCTCCTCGATCCACTCTCATGGGAAATGATCATCGTTGGATTAGTCATCATCTTCATCCTGCGACCAGTCACAGGAGCGGTGGGCCTCGTTGGAGCATCAATCGAGAGCGACGAGCGTGCTACTATCGCGTTCTTCGGTATTCGCGGTGTCGGATCGTTCTACTATCTGTCGTATGGATTGAATGAAGCACAATTCCCGGCCTCACGACTTCTATGGGCTCTTATAGGATTTATTGTCCTGGTTTCCATTATCGTTCATGGAATCACTGCCACACCAGTCATGAAAGCGCTTTCAACCCGAGGGAACGCATAAATGACGGATAGCTCTGATGAGCCTTCGTCGAGAGGTTGATGTTATTTTGGTCAGATCACGAGATCACTGTCTGCTATCGTCATTGTATTCGAGAGTGAACCGCCTCGGGGTTTGACCCCCGAGGCACTCGGTCTGCGCCGTCCGTAGAGGCCGATGAACTTACACGTCTTCAGCAACCAAACCGCTATAACTCACTCCTTTTGCAACGAGTTGTAAAGTGGATTTGGTTTAGTCCAGTTAACTGTCTTCCACGGCTCAGCACAAGCCTATCACTGATAGCGAACTGATGAGACGATCTGCAAAAACCAGAAATGAATGTGGAAGGAGAATGCGTCTCCCTGTAGTATATCGCCGAGTTACTCCGGAAATATGGTGTAGTAATGGACCGTTTGAATGACTTGTACTGGTTGTTCACTTCGGATTAGGTCATTGGATCTGCCGTCCGATCGTCCGACGATCGGGTAACAGGAACCTCACAACGGTGGCACGACGGACAGTCAAGAATATGGGGGAAACCATGTCATTTTTTGTCACGTCTCTCGCCAAGTCAACAAAACTCCTTTACAAAGCCCACCCCAATGGGTCACAACGAGAGCCGAGCGCTCTATACAACACTATGCAAGGACAAAACCAACAGCAGGCATACGATCGAGGCACGTCAATATTCTCCCCGGACGGCCGACTCTACCAGGTCGAATACGCTCGCGAAGCGGTCAAACGAGGCAGTGCTTGTCTCGGCATCCGGACGACTGATGGTGTAGTGCTCGCAGCTGAAATCAACATCCGATCATCGCTGATGGAATCATCGTCAGTCGAAAAGCTCCACAAGGTCGACACACACATTGGAGTTGCATCTGCGGGCCATGCTGCTGACGCCCGCCAATTGGTCGACAAAGCACGTCAGCATGCACAAGTTGAGCAATGGCGTTATGATGAGCCAGTCGGTGTCGATGCGCTCACCACCGCAGTTTGTGATGATATTCAAGAATATACGCAGAAAGGTGGCACACGGCCATTTGGAGTCGGGCTTCTTCTTGGTGGCATCGACAAAGGTGAACCGCGACTCTTCGAAGTTACGCCGGCAGGAACAACGTCCGAATGGAGGGCAACTGCAATCGGTTCGAAGAGTGATGACCTGCAAGCCACTCTCGAAGAACAGTATGAGGCCGATCTATCGCTTGATGGTGGCGTTCGGGTAGTTCTTCGAGCGCTCGAAAGCGTGAAAGATGATGAGCTCTCAGCAAATGACGTCAGTGTTGCAACCATCGATACTGAATCAGAGTACTACGAGATGGTAAATGAGGAAACAGTTGCAGAACACCTTCGTGATCTTTCGACATCCACTGAGTAAATCCAGGTAGTGAACCATTCTGGAGGTCCAACCGTCTCTCACGACTTCCCCCAGGGGTTTCAGATACCCTGTAGGGGATGACGCTGAAGACCTGTTCTGGTTAGTATTTCATACTAATCAAAGCATTCTCTTAACTCAAAGCAAAGGCGACAGTACTGACTCATGCAGAAAGTACCGGCCTGCGAAATCTTCCTCGTATATAAACACGACCGAGTTCCCTCGAGCAGTGGATACAAGAAAGGCGGATACCGCTTCTTTCAGTGTAGGTCCACAGACAAACTCTTGTGTCGTCTGTTCAACTTGCGTCGGATCTTTACTCTCTTTCTTCGTCTAGCATTGATTCCCAATACGGTGCCACGAGGAGGAAAAGAATGCCCAGACCACAGACTGCTGCTATCATCTTTAACAGGTGATCTATGCCATAGCTGTTTCTAATCAGAAAATAGATTTGAAAAGAGAGGAGAGAAGCGATAACCATGAGCCATCGACGTATCGACTGTAACGTTCCTTCTGAAGACATAGTTATCACTCGAAAGTAACCTTTATAATGGTGTTGGATAGGCAGTCTTTGCCTTTGTTGATAGACGACCATTAGACCCATGCGTATGAGTCCACGGGTCGAAGCTTTCGCTCCCTCGTAGTAGCGTTTCAATTGGTTAGTATAGCTCTCCTCAATCCACAATTCGCTTTGGGAGATGAAACATGTCCCTCGTTTCGTCCTAAAACTTGCCACAGCAGTCCAATGTAAGCGTCATGTAAAAAATGTTTAGTGCGTAAATGTATACAAGGTCATCGAATCGTTCGTATCCCACATGTCAAGCGAAATCGCGGACGGACTTGGATGACTAAGATGGTCGGCGTATAACGTTCTGGGTCGTCTCCTTAAAATCGATGAGATTCGCAAGAAGAAGCCCGAATCTCGGTGTGCAATATAGATTCGGCCGGAGTAGCGGTACGCTACTGAGAAGTGTATTCCGTGTAGTGAGAAAAAACAGGTTACTGCTACAGTGAAGCGATGAGCAGCTACAAATCGCGCGCTTGGACGGTTTTGCGATCGTTTTCTTCAGCTCGCCGGGCGGCGTTGTCGAGGACTTCTGCGACTTCCTCGTCGAGTGCATCGTAGAAGTCACCCGCCACATTTTGGCCTTCGAGCTGTTCTTTCACTGCCGCTTTGACAATCAAATCTGCCATACAAGCATCCAAACGGTATAATACTACAAAAAGTCAGCGGTAAAATAGTCGGCAGAGGACTACTAAGTTAGAGAGATGGTCGAAGGTGTTAACATTCGATCGAAGTAATACCGTTCTCTGTAATGGTGATTCCATTTCGATTCCCGACGCTGATAAGCACCAATCGTTGAGGCGGCCTTGAGTGGGGTACCAAGCACTGATAAAACACCTACTGCACATCAGCTTGTTGACGCGGTTTCAATAGTCGGTCTCGAATCTGATCAGGTAATTGCAGACTCAGTCCGGCGGTTTCTCCGACGTGAGAGTGGTGGGAATTGCAAAACCATAGCCGTCTTCTAGTCTTACGATGGCGAAAACTCACCCACGTTGTCACACGGGAAATCGGCATCCCGACCGATACTTGGCTAATCGGTTGGTTCTGAGGGCCAAAACGCACACTGCTCAAACGCTTCAGATCGGCAAGGACCCATGCGACAAACACCATGTCATCTTCTTACTGAACACTACAATACTTGTATTCATCAACTCCATCCATGACTGAGAGTAAATATGAACTGAAATTCGGATGAACATCTGGCTATGTTAATATTGATTTGGTCATGCTAGTACAGTCGAAATCGAATCTTTTTATGATGCCAGCCACGTAGCATGCCAACATGGAACCAGATCAGTTCGCCCTCGCTGCGACTACGAATGATCTCCAGCGAGAAACACAGGTAAGAGAGGTAGCGGATGTGGTCGAGTTTAGAATGGACAAGGCGAAAAATCCTCTTTCTCAACTTGCTGAGTACGATGGAGAACTACCGATAATCGCAACGAATAGAGCCCAATGGTTCGGGGGAAAAGCGAGTGATTCAGGACGACTCGACCATCTATTTACTGCGTCCGAATTTGAGGCTGTCGAGATGGTTGATATAGAATTAGAAACAGCTCGGGGGTCCAGTTGGGTTCTTGAGGAGTTTGAAAAGGGGGATGTAGAGATTATAATCTCGTTCCATGAGTTCGAGGAAACTCCTGATCTAAATGTTCTCAAGGCCATTTTTGAAGCCTGTGGGCAATATGGCGATATTGCAAAAGTCGCAGCTTACGCAAATAACCACACTGATTCACTGAATATGCTTAGGGCTGTCAGTTCAGTCTCCGAAAATGGGCTACGTGCTACGGGAATCTCGATGGGGACGATTGGTAGTCACACCCGTGCGATTGCACCGCTGTATGGAGCAAAAATTGGATATGCTCCATTAAAATCTGATGAAAGTGAATACGCACCAGGTCAAATTCCTATTTATAAACTCAGATCTATGATTGATACACTGAGATCATCTAGCAATAGTTTATACACAAACATAGAATCCGATGTAAATTCGTATGCGAGAAAAAAAGTAGTGGAGAATAGTAAATAGCCTACAAGAAACGATAGTACAAATCCTCTATTTGCTCTGAGATTTTTATAAATACAGAGAGCCACCTTGAAATCCGGCCACACTATTTATTTCACTCATTGAATTCAGTAATAAGAGGGTTAGTAATCAAATCAGAAAGCGAAGTGGTGGTATCAGAATATTCAATATCACTTATAAGATTGGACAACTCCTTAATAGCAAATGAATGTTGAGAATTGTCATTTTTGGACTGGGATAAAGGTGCAAAGGCTAACTTTGAACCATAAAATGGCGCAATAGCGCGCGTATGACGCCCTATCTTGCCAGTTGCAACGCCTCCTGTGATAATTCCTTGGTCTGTCGCCTCATTAATTACTGAGAGAAGAGTTGAGGTGTCATTTGTGGTCTTTGCTGCAGTTTGTATGTAAACAACATCCCCAAAGTTTGTCGCACCATCGATAATTGACATTAGATCAGACTTGACTGGTGTACTGTTATTATTTATATATGATATTATAACATCCACATCAGCGGATTCAAGACATTTGAATAAACGAACTTCTTTCTGGATACTGTCTAGGTCAATGGAAATTGCTTCAACGGTATCGTGTTCTACTACCGCTTGAAGAGAGTCGATGTTCGAGTCGGAAAACGAAGTATTATTGCTCTTATCGGAGTGAGCTATAATAACAACCGGCAGTTCACCAGAGTATCGTTCTATTTGATTAACAATGTTTTCACTGCTCCACATTTGAATTGCAATCGCATCAGCATAGGGTCGGACCGTTGGCTCGTCGGATAATTCATCTAATTCGGCGATGAGGACGAGATCATCGTAATCCATGTTAAAGAGCATCACCTCGGATAGTATAAAACATTCTGTCTCGATAAGGGGTCAATAGAAAATCAATGTAAGTCCATTTTGGGAAATGTTGGAGATACACATCGAAGTTTATCTGGATTAGTTAGTTGGTCTGAGGAGCTCTAAAAGTTGGTACAAAAGATGCGACATCGATTGCATTTATATATTCGGAAGCCCCTGATTAGAGCTATGAATAGACAGCAGGAATTGGTGATTGTTATAGATGACTGACATTCAAACTGAAGTTCAAACATACACAATTCGACTTGAGTTAATTGATGACCCAGGTGAGCTATTACGTGCTCTGGAACCGATAGCGAATAATGGTGGAAATCTGCTCTCGGTATTCCACGAACGTGGAAACATTACACCCCGAGGTCATATTCCGATCGAAGTAGATCTGGAGGCGACTGCTGAACGCTACGACGCAATTATAGATTCACTACGCGACGTTGGGATCAAAGTTGTACAAGCAGGAACAGAGCGATATAGTACATCTGTCACGGTTATTTTATCCGGCCATTTAGTTGATACAGACCTCTCGGATACGCTTACTCAGATTCGGGAGAAAAGCAACACATCGGTAACAGAACTTTCTCTTTCCGCACCGAAGGGTACGAAGGACATCTCAAGCGCTCGATTGCAACTTGCAACTGCAAGCGGAGAAATCGAAGAAACCATGGAAGTGGTTCGGACAGTCGCTGCGGATAAAGATCTGCGTGTCATCGAACCCTTGTCTTTAGACAGTGAGATTTAGATGCAACTGGGTAACTATGAGCAGGTACTATAGGTCGAGCGCTGACAAGCTTAGCTATCGAATATGGCCCCTACTGTAACTGCACTGGTGGATTCAAAAAGTGCCATTGTCAATAGTAGTGGTGTAGATTCCGAATCAGCTTTCAAACGTAAGACTAGAGGGAACTATCGGCGACCTCGAGGTCGAGGAAGCTGTGGAAGGATCTATAAGGCTCTAATCGAGGTAATACCCACTACAGTCCGTAATGCAGGGTCAGCCTTTACTCACGTAAAAAACGACATAGCAAAAACGCCACGTTGTATTAGGTATCAAGGGAAATGGCTGAGCGGTATGGAAACACACGTCCTCTTGAACAAGAGAGCAATGGTTCAGTCATATTTTACGTAGTAATAAGGAACTACGGTTTATCGTTGAGCAGGATTATTACTGAGCTGAATCTTCAGGACCGATCACCTCAAGGTTCTCATACAGTTTGTCATACCCGCTGATCTCAAAGAGATAATCACCATTCTGAATACGCTTGCGAATATTATCTTCGGCGTCCATTTTCTCATGCGACCGTTCTAGAATCGACAGGGCATTTTCGGATGGGACAATTGCTATGCCCTCGTCGTCTCCCACTACGATATCACCTGGGTCAACAGTAACCCCTCCACAGGAAATCGTGACATTAATCGAACCAGGGTCCTGCTTGAGTGGTCCTTGCGGATGAACACCTCGGGCATAAACGGGAAATTCCATTTCTTCGATCTCCTTGCGATCTCGAATGGCACCATCAATGACGATACCGGCAAGGTCATTTGCTTTACAGGATGTGCACATTAGTTCCCCTAAGTGACCAGTTTCCAGATACCCATTTGCATCGATTACGAGAACATCCCCTGGCTTTGCCAACGTGATCGCTTTGTGAATGATTAGGTTATCACCTGGTGAGGCCTTTACAGTTATTGCAGTTCCAGCTAGTTCAGCACCATTGTAGATGGGCTTCATACCAGAATCCATTGCGACCCCGACATTCCCAGTTACGTCGGACACAATCGAACTTGGCACCTTCTCAAATCCTGAAACGATCTCAGACTCTGGTCTATTTACACTCGGCTCTACCGTATGCATGAAAGAACCCGTGTTCTCAGGTCATTTTAAACTACTGGTTCTTCACAACATAAATTTGTGATTGTTCTGTTGTTTACCATATTGTCTACTCTCTTGATTCGTACCATTCAAAGGTTAAACGTTGAGCCTATTATCGATAGTACCGTAATTTGAGGAAAATAACTGACTTAATCAATAAAACTATAATCATCGGCACGTGATGAACGACCATGCGTGGATTAGCCAAAGTTGCGCGTAACGAAGGCGCTATGCAACTCATAGATCGCCCCAAACCGACACCAGCAGAGAATGAAGTACTCGTTGAAGTCAAGTATGCAGGTCTCTGCGGAAGTGATGCTGGTATCTACAAATTCAAGTCTGCTTTCGAGCGGATGGACCTTCCGACCGTTATTGGGCATGAATATGCAGGATGTATTGTAGAGACCGGTGCGAATGTTTCCAGCTATAACATCGGTGACCATGTGGTTGAAAGACCGATTCGACCGTGCGGAGACTGCTATCAATGCCAAATTGGCGAGGAAAATATCTGCCAAAATACAGCACTTACGGGTATTGACCACGATGGAGCCTATGAGAAATATATCGCAGTCCCCGAGGACGTCCTTCACAGTGTCCCAAGCGACATTCCATTGAACCACGCCGCAATAGCAGAGCCGACGGCTATCGCTGTACGTGCAGTTACTAAGAATTCGAGAGTCGAGCCCGGTGATCGCGTTCTTGTTGAAGGCCCAGGTCCAATTGGGTTGCTAACCGCCCAGATCGCTGACGCTCAAGGCGGGGATGTTGTAATTTCGGGAATTGGTCGGGATGCAAACTATCGCTTACCTCTCGCTCGGGAACTCGGCTTCGAAATTATGAACGCTGGAGAAGATGATTTAGAAGCCGTCCGAAGGGACAAGACGGACGGTGCTGGATACGATGTCATATTTGACACTACTGGTCATCCTTCTGGACTGACTACCGCCTTCGAAGAGGTCAGGAAAGGGGGACAGGTCGTTTTAGTTGGTCAAACCGGTGAAACTACGATGGCATATACACCTCTTGTACGCTCTGAAATCGATATTCAATGTACCTACGGAGCTCTGTTTGATGATTTCGAGCGCGCATTCCGCATTATTCAATCCGGTGATGTTGATGCGGAGACGTTTATCGACGATAGATTTTCACTTTTCGATGTTGAAGAAGCATTCGAGGCATTTCTTGCTAGCAAAACCGCGAAACCGGTTTTCGATATCTCCGAACTCTAAGACAAGGCCTCAAGTCAGCAAGATAAGTAGAATAAATGATTGGCTACGATTCTTGTGAGCTCTACCTTCTGGGGGAACTTTTCGAGATGAGGATCGACTCAATATACTACGAAATTTTTAAAATAGCTAAAGACACAGAACTGTTGATCTCCGCGTTGTTGAGACAGACATCAAAGCTACTCGGAAGTGTGTTCGACCGCGGGAGGATGTTTCCACTCGGAGGCATCATCCTTTGGATCATATCCGAGAACCGCCTGGGCATGCTCTATGTCGAACCAGCGAGCAGCATTTCTACTGACCGCGTAGAATGTATCGTAGACCACTGTCTCGTCCTTGAGGCAGCACTCGATTAAGTGTGCAAAGTCTCGCTGGGAAGTCCAAGAGGCTTTCAGACGTTTTACCATTTCTTCGTATTCATCACTGTTACGTTTCCATGATCCGGTTTGTGACTGATCCCAGACTTCGTCTTCATCGGTCAATTTATGCTCATCAGTGCGATCGACACCACGCTCAGCATCTCCGTAAGGATGGTCATATTCTTCGGTTCGTACACTTGAAATACGGAGTGAATACACCTGCTCTGGTGCCCCCTCACGGCGTGCATGTACCCGACAAATGTTCTCACCGAATACTTTGGAAGCCCCATAATATCCATCCGGTTTCGGAAGCGTCTCGTGAGTGAGTCGGAGAGGATCAAATTGAGTCGGATAATCCTCTTCGAAGAGTTTAGGAGCATGATCTTCCTCGTAAAGACCCATCACCCGTTGTGAGGAAGCAAAGATGAGTTTCTGCACATTCGCATCTTTCATCGCTTTGAGGACGTTGTATGTCCCGATGATATTTGGATCGACGATTCCTTCGAAGTCTGCACCAGCATCTGACTGTGCTGCTAAGTGAATTACCGTATCTTGATCTTCGAAGGCTGGACGGATTGCGTCGTAGTCCGCGATATCTGCAACATATGTTTCATACTCTGGGTGGTCACTACGATCGAGGAACGTGAACTCATACTGGTCCTTTTCAAAGAGATTAGTGAGGATTGCTTCTCCAGCCTCTCCGAACGGTCCCGTCACTAGGACATTTTGCTTACTCATCGATATTCTCAACGACGTACTTCTATTATTTATAATTTCGGCTGACATGGGACATCCCTGAATTTGAGTGCCTTAGAGGGTACACCAGTAGTAGACAAACTAACTTGCCGATGGAGGTATTGGCCAGTAATTCCCTTGAAAACCAATTTTGCTGTTCCAGAAGAATACAAAATCGGAATCGGGCGAAAGGAGGAAAATCCCGTCCTAAGCGTGCTTCATCATTGTTGAAGTAGACAGTCGAGATTGAGAACAGATGACGTATCTTTACAGACATAGTCATGTAATAGAAGCTCCGACCTAAAATTACACAATTAGTTCTGTCATGGATAAGCGGCACAGAAATGGAATCGATCCTTTATTGTTTGATTTTCAATTCGATAAAATTCTGCTTATCGAAGAGTGCTGGTGCGATTTCCTCTTCAATACGCGTGTCTCCCATCCGGCTAATGGGTCCGCTAGCACTTATTGCACCGATTACTTCATTGCGCTCCGATAATATTGGAACAGCTACTGCGCATACACCAGTAAAGTGCTCACTGCGGTTGACTGCGTATCCACGATCTCGAATTTCTGCCAATTCTTTCTCGAGTGCTTGTCGGTCTGTGATTGTCGTCGGAGTTAATTTAGGTAATCCACGAAGATCGAGTATCATATCGAGTCTCTCCTGCGAAAGCCGAGAGAGCATTGCCTTACCCAAGCCCGTTGAATGTAAATACAGATGAGAACCGAGCGGAGCATTATCATCGATAGACGATGAGTTTCGCGATTTATACAGTTGGACCATATAACCGTTCTCGATGGTACCTACGTTAGCGTATTCTCCAAGGGTATCAGAAAGGTCGTCTACCTCGTCTTTTGCAGTCTGAAAAAGCGAAAGCTTGTCACGCATCTCACCACCAACTCGGAGGAATCGAAGACTACATCGGTATTCTCTTTCTGATTTTATCACATACTCATTCGCTACGAGAGTAGAGAGATGAACATGTGCGGTACTCATAGGGAGTTCTAAATCGTCAGTAATCTCCGAGAGGGTTACCGGTCCATTCTCGCGAAGATATTCGATAATCTGGAAAGCCTGATCTACACTTTTTAACCGTTGTCCGGGAGTTTCTTCTTCATCATTCATACTCTATACTCGTATATAGCTACTATTAAGAACTCCGATTGTTTCAAGCATATTGAAGTGGTATACGGAAAAGTCAAATTTCCAATCGTCTTAGATGGCTATACAACCTCTTAGAACCGAAGTTGCGGTAGTCCACCGTTAGTTTTATGCGAAACGGTAGGTCATAATTACTCGCAATGATCGCAGAACCAGTAGCTGATGGGATTTACAAAATCCAGTTCGAACACGTTCGTGTATATGTGTTGGAAGACGTTCCAAAAGGTAAGACGACGCTTATCGACACGGCGTTCGATGAAAACGGTGAAGAGCTAGTTGAGACACTCAAAAAGGAGTTTGGTATGATCGATCGGGTGATTCTCACTCATGGCGATCACGGTCACCACGGTGGGCTCCCATACGTTATGGAAGAATTTGACCCGGAATTGGTTGCTGCCGATAACGAATCAAAACTCTACGAAGCAATCGAATATGAACCGGATGTACGCTTTGAAGACGGTGACACTCTCGAAAGTGATATCCAGGTGATCCAAGTTCCGGGTCATACGGAAGCTACATCCGCGCTATTGCTGACCGATAGGGATATTCTTATCTCTGGAGATTCGCTTGATGGTTCAGATCGAGCGGGGCTACCAGAAGGATACCTTCTCCCACCGCCGGCGTTATTCAACGATGACCACAAAGCAGCTGAGATCAACCTTTACGATTTGCTCCAATATGATTTCGAGACGGTGCTAGTATTCCATGGAGCAAACGTCTTTGAAAACCCGAAACAGAAACTCGATGATTTCCTCGTAGAGCGTGAATGGGATCCTAGGCCGTAGTTGTATTTTCCATTATACAGGTAACGACTGGACAATTGGCCTCTAGTAATACCGACTGAGCGAAGCTTCCGAACACCACTTTTCCGGTGGGTGATCTTTTTCGAGGACTTACAACGATATATCGGGCGTCTTGGTTGTCGGCATATTCGACGATCTTATCCGCTGGGTTGCCGACTAACCCAACGGCTTCATACTGGATTTCTATATTTGATATTGCTTCTTCGGCCATCTCTGCTGCTGCAATGCGTATTTGATCCATATCTAGGGGGTCGCCGGCTTGAGCATTGGTTTTCCCCAACTCCACAAATTCCGACCGGGTTAGTGCGTGAATAACATGGAGCGAGTCACCGAATGCTCGTGCTAATTGTGCTGCTTCATCTACTGTATATGCGGCTCGAGCGGATCTATCCACTGCTGCAACGATTACCATATTCAGAGATGTTTACTACCACATATTACTGTTTCGCTACAGTAACTCACAAATCGGACTGTAAGTTAGTACGTGATCGCTTTGAGAAATCGAGGAAGAACGACCCTGCCAACAGACAACAGATATATTTTTGAACTACTATTCATAATTTAATAGCAATACTATATGTTCAAAAAAATTGCAATATTCGCAAAGAAAAAACTAAATAATAGTCTCTACACGATGGAAGTGAGATGGTTGGTAACCAGTCACTCGTCCGTGTAGAAAATGAAGAGTCTCGCAACCAAATTAGCTCTAAACGGCGCAATTTCATCAAAGCAGCAAGTGGAGCCGGAATCATCAGTACTGCTGGCTGTTTAGATAAGTTATCAAAAAGTAGAGGCCAGAATTGGCCATCCGGACAAGTGGAGATTATCGCTCCATGGGCAGCTGGAGGAGGGTCGGATCGGACTAGCCGGGCTGTGGCTGACGCAGCTGAAAAACACACGGAAGCGACGTGGAATGTGAAAAATCAAACCGGCGGATCTGGTTCGGTTGGGATGAGTGCCGTAGCGAACGCGAAACCAAATGGACTTACTCTCGGATGTACAGCACCAGAGATTTGCTTGTACGAACATCTGGGAATCGCCGACTTATCCCCTGATAACATCACGCCGATTATGCAATATACGCAGATGCCAGCAACCATTGTCGTACATGAAAATTCAAAATACAATTCTTTAGATAAATTTCTCTCCTTTGCGAAATCGAATCCTGGGAAAGTAAAGATGGCAAACTCTGGCACAGGTTCTTCATGGCATATGGCGGGTGCTGCATTCGTGCATGAAGCAGGAATCGATGTTAAACACGTCCCATATGATGGAGCGAAGCCTGCGATAACAGCCACACTAAATGGAGAAGTCGACTGTGCAACTGTTGGCGCTGTCGAAGTAGCACCACAGGTTCGAGATGGACCACTCGAAGCGCTTGGTGTGATGTACGATGAGAAGCTTGAGTCGCTTCCACAAACTCCAACGATGAAACAGCAAGGTGTAGATATCGTAATTGGCTCGTGGTTGGCTCATTTCGGGCCAAAAGACCTACCAAACGATGTCCGTGATTCAATCGTTGATACGTATAACGCTGTATACGAGGACAAAAAATTCAAGAAGTTCATGGATAATAACAATTTCTTGAGAGTCAAACGTGGACCGGACGAACTAAAGAAATTTCTTGATGAGAAGTACAAATACTATGGTCAGCTCGTCAAGGAGATAGATGTGAATAAATAAAAATTAAGAGTAATAGAGCGAGAAGGGTATGATAGTGGTACCGAAAACGCATGGAATAGAATACGACGAAGCAATCTAAACTCATTACAATGCTAACTTTGGGTGTTATTCTATACCAGTATATTTATGTACCGCCATAATAGAGATCAACAAGAAAGTACCTGAGGTATGATTAGCAGAGATCCTCGGTCAAACTAAATCATTAGAACCAATTATGTTTGATATCCAAGGCCTCAGTGTGCTTGACAGGCACAAATTACAGTTAAAGGGTGTGAACTTCACATGGTAATCAGCAAAGAGAAAATCAGGTCAAATCCGCTCGCGTTACTGTTCATAGCTGTATCGATAACAGTAATACTATTTGCTAGTCGATTTCCGAGTGACGGTCAAGTAGGACCAGGGTTCTTCCCTATCATTATCTCACTTGGTATAATAATGTTTGCAGTAGTGGATTTGATGATAGACGATGATACAGCACTTGAGATGAGTGATTTTGATTTTAAAGCGGCCGTACTAATCTTCGTTCTACTCTTACTCTACTTAGGTCTAATGCCAATCTTAGGATTTTTAGTGGGGACGATTGCATTTTTACCCATCATTCTCTACTACTCAGGGGTCCGATCGAAAGTTACTATTATTTCGATATCGATCTGTCTTCCAGTTGTGTTGTTTTACTTGTTCAGCCGGTTCTTTCTCGTTCGACTTCCTGAGGGGATTATACCGTTCTCGAGGTTACTTCCCATACTTCCCATAGGGGTGATCCTATGATAGATAACGTTCTCCATGGGTTCACGACCATTCTGAACCCGTTCACATTACTCCTGATGGTGTCAGGAATACTCCTTGGTATATTCATGGGTTCGATTCCTGGGATGACCGCGACGATGACCGTTGCAGTTCTACTGTCGTTCACGTTTACAATGGATCCGACAAATGGGATGATGCTGTTGTTGGGAATCTATGGGGGCGCAGTATATTCAGGATCTATCCCTGCAGTTTTGATTCGCACACCGGGGACTCCCTCGGCTGCGGCGACAATCTTTGATGGCTATCCGCTCTCTCAAAAAGGCGAAGCGGGAAGAGCGATCAGGATTAGTACGGTTGCCTCGTTTGTAGGAGGCATAATCAGCGTACTTGGTCTGATATTCTTTTCTCCCGTTATTGCAAATGCTGCTCTACGATTTCGGTCACCGGAATTTTTCGCATTGGCGTTCTTTGGGTTGACAATTATAGCCAGTGTGAGCAGTGATTCGCTCACAAAAGGAATGATGTCCGGTCTATTGGGTATGCTCGTTGCAACAGTTGGAATCGATCCGATTGCAGGATTCCAGCGATTTACATTTGGAGTTCCAGAGCTGCTTACTGGAGTCCAGTTCATCGCTGTGATGATTGGGCTCTTTGGGATTGCAGAAGGATTGAAGTCCTACTCTGAAGGGATTGACAGAGACGGAAAGAAAGTTGATCAAGAAATCGAAGGAATCATTCCATCGCTTTCAGATCTAAAGTCCATCGGGCCAGTTTCGGTAATGTCTGGAATTGGTGGTGTTATTATCGGCGCTATCCCAGGTGCAGGCGGTGATATCGCAGCTTTCATCACTTATAACGAGGCAACGAGATGGATTAAGGACGCAACACCATCATTTGGAAAAGGAAACGTACGAGGAATTGCCGCAGCTGAGTCTGGGAACAACGCAAGCACTGGTGGAGCACTTATTCCGACTCTCACGCTTGGAATTCCCGGTGATTCCGTTTCAGCGATTTTAATCGGTGCTCTTGCAGTACATGACATCCAACCCGGTCCGGCTCTATATCAAGAGCAAACAGGGCTGTTGTATGAGATATTCATGGGCTTCCTTCTCATCTATGTCTTTATACTACTATTCGGGTTGCTCGGTGCCCATTACTGGGTTCGATTGATTAATATCCGCGAGTCCTTGCTTTGGCCAGCAATATTCGTACTCTGTGTAATCGGTGCAATCGCACTCAGAGGCAACGTCTTCGATGCATGGATAATGCTAGGTGCAGGGGCCATTGGGTACGTTCTCCGACTACGTGGGTATCCTCTTGCACCGATGGTCCTCGGACTAATCCTTGCACCAATTGCCGAAGAGAACCTCCGGCGTTCGCTTTCTCTGTCCGGAGGGTCGCTTGATATCTTCTATCAGAGTCCGATTGCTCTCATTATCTTGCTACTAAGTGCCGGGACATTAATTTTACCAGTATTTAGGAAGGTATCTCCAGGGTTGTCGGATATAATGAGCTAATATCTAATATTAACTAAAATAATTATAAAATATCCCCATTCACAAACAATAACTATCAGAACAAGCAATTGCGCAGGACTTGTGTATATTATTTCCAATACTACACAGTATAATATTCGACTGTAGAGTTGAACCATATTATTTTCTATTTTCTTAGTAGTGTTTATTATTAACTTCAGTCCTTATAGTATAGGGTAGACAATTGATTTTATAAATTAGATCGACTAAGTACTATAATGTAATTGTATCGCTTGATCCTGAATGCTCTCTAGAAATGTTGTGTATTGCATTAAATAGGCAATACTAGTATCTGTTCATACTTTTACCTTGGGGATTTTCCAGTGGTATTATTGACTGTAGAGTGCTACATTTCGTATCTTGGAAAGAATCTCGGTAGGTGTAGTTGAAGACAACTAAAGGAAATAACCATAGAATCAGGAAACATAGTTCAAACCGACTTGTTATTTTGAAAACAAGCTTGGATTATTTAATGATAAAATAAGAAAAATCTATGTGGGTTCCAGACGCATGGTATGTTGTTTCAAAGCATGAGTGAGAGAGAGGAGGGTGAAGTCGAGAATGCGGACACAAAGCAACACAAAAGATCGAATCGGTTCAAATCACTCGATGAAAAGCCGGTGAATCAAGACGGGTTCGCAAAAGAGTGGCCAGAGGAGGGGCTCATCGCAATGGATAGTCCCAATGATCCTGACCCTAGTGTAACTGTCAAAGAGGGAGAGATCGTCGAGATGGATGGAAAGCAGCGAGAAGATTTCGATTTTATCGATTTCTTCATTGCGGACTACGCCATCAATGTGGAGAAAGCCGAGGAAGCACTCGCTATTGATTCAGTTGAGTTTGCTCAACGACTCGTAGATATTAACATCGCACGTGAAGACATCATTGAGCTTACGACTGCAATGACTCCAGCAAAACTGGCTGAAGTAGTGAACCAGATGAACACACTGGAGATGATGATGGCATTGCAGAAAATGCGTGCTCGAAAGACGCCAGGCAACCAAGGCCATTGTACGAGTGTCAAAGATCACCCCGTACAAATAGCGGCTGACGCTGCCGAGGCAGCGCTCCGAGGATTCGACGAAATCGAAACCACGGTAGGAGTTGCTCGATATGCGCCGTTTAACGCACTCGCTCAGCAACTTGGAAGCCAAGCTGGGCGCGGAGGAGTACTCACCCAGTGTGCTGTCGAGGAGGCGACCGAACTGGAATTAGGGATGAAAGGCCTGACGACGTACGCTGAAACAGTATCTGTCTACGGGACGGAATCGGTCTTCAAAGACGGAGATGACACGCCATGGTCGAAGGCGTTTCTCGCCTCGGGGTATGCTTCTCGTGGATTGAAGATGCGGTTTACGTCTGGTTCCGGTTCAGAAGTGAATATGGGACAGGCGGAAGGAAAATCGATGGTCTATCTAGAGTCACGCTGTGTTCTCGTGACAAAAGGATGTGGTGTCCAAGGATTGCAAAACGGTGGAATTAGCTGTATCGCGATCCCATCCGCCGTCCCATCGGGGATTCGAGGCGTCCTTGCAGAAAATCTGATTACGACCATGGTAGATTTAGAGGTCGCATCAGGAAATGACCAGACGTTCTCTCATTCGCACAAACGCCAGATGGCACGGACATTCCCACAATTGGTCGCTGGAACAGATCTCATCTTCTCTGGATATAGCACCATGCCGAACTATGACGATATGTTCGCCGGATCGAACTTCGACTCATACGACTATGATGACTACAACGTTGTGCAACGGGATCTCAAGGTCGATGGGGGACTAAAGCCGATCGCAGAAGAGGATGCAATTGCAGTGCGAAATACTGCCGCACGGGCAATTCAAGTTGTATTCCGAGAACTGGGTTTCCCACAAATCACCGACGAAGAAGTTGAAGCCGCGACATATGGTGATGGGAGTGATGATATGCCGGACAGAGACCAAGCTGCGGATCTGAAAGCCGCAGAAGAATTGATGGAAGGAGATATCACTGGATTAGATATCGTAGAAATCCTCGCCGATCATGGTTTTGACGACTTGGCGGAAAACATGTTAAATATGCTCAAGCAACGGATCTCCGGAGATTATCTCCATACATCTGCGGTCATCGATGGGGAATTCAACGTAACTAGCGGTGTAAACGACAGAAATGACTATCAGGGTCCTGGAACCGGCTACCGCATGAGTGAGGAGCGTTGGGAAGAAATCAAAGATATTCGGCATGCGTTCGATCCAGAAGAAGTCTGATCATTATAACAATGAGTACTAAAACCGAAATTAGTCGACGGAAGCTCCAACTTGAAGAGAAAGGGATTGCCGAAAAGGGAAGTGAAAGTGACGAAGTCGTAATCGCGATCAGTCCAGCCTTCGGGGAGACTCAAACCTCAACGATCGTGGATATTCCGCTTGCAAATGTGCTACGTGAGACGATGGCTGGAATCGAAGAGGAGGGCCTCAAATCACGACTTGTTCGGTTTATCGATACTGCAGATCTAGGGAATCTCGGGAACCGAGGCGCAGAGTTGAGCGGATCGGGAATCAGTGTCGGTATCCAGTCGAAAGGAACGGCATTGATTCATCAGGCAGATTTACTTCCGCTTAGTAATCTCGAATTATTCCCGCAGGCGCCATTGTTAGATCGCGAGAAATTCAGAGCCATCGGAAAAAACGCAGCAAAGTACGCAAAAGGAGAGAATCCGTCACCCGTTACGGTCGAAAACGACCCGATGGCCAGGCCGAAATATCAAGCACTCGCCGCAGTACTCCACATCAAAGAGTCGAAATCAATCGACGAGTCACGAGAACCAGTTGAACTCGAAGCTCACTTCGAATAAAGACCACTACGATCCATGTCCGATAACAACACAGACGAACCAAGCGAGTATCCCCTCGGAAAGAATCCAGATCAAGTCGAAACGCCGACCGGAAAAACGATGTCCGATGTAACGCTCGAGAGCTTGGCAGACGGCGATGTCGACGCAGCAGACATCCGTATTTCCGCAGAAACACTCGAAAAGCAAGCGACAGTCGCAGAATCTGCTGGTCGTTCGCAGATGAAACAAAACTTCCAACGAGCGGCAGAGTTGACTGAGATACCGGATGAGCGCATATTAGAGATCTATAACGCACTTCGGCCAAGTGGAGCAGAGAAAGAGAAATTGTTGGAGATTGCCGACGAACTCGAGGAGAAATATGATGCACAGATCAACGCAGAACTCGTTCGAGAAGCTGCGGAAGTCTACGAAACACGTGGACTGTACTAACGAATCTACACGGTTGTGATTGCTGCCGTTCGTTTCCCCCTTTCACTACAAAATACGATACTACACATGAAATACATCGCAGGAATCGACATCGGGAACTCCAGTACCGAGGTCGGAATTATTCGGCATGATCAGGAGTCGTGGCGGTTCGTCGCTAGCAGTCTCTTTCAGACGACCGGTCTCAAAGGGACGACCGAAAACATTCCAGGGATCAAACGAGCATTGGAACGAGGAGTGGAAAACGCCGGAATAGAGGTAAAAGACCTTGATCTCCTTTTGTTGAATGAAGCAGCACCGGTGATCGGTGATGTTGCTATGGAGACGATTACTGAAACGATTATCACGGAATCGACGATGATTGGTCACGATCCATCGACACCCGGTGGTGTTGGAATCGGAACTGGAACCATTGTCGATATTTCGGGCTCACAACAAACTCATTCAAAGGACGACGATATCATTTTCCGAGTCCCGAGTGCGGTCGATTTCGCAGATGTGGCGGCCATTATCAATGAGTGGGCCGAGCAAGGATACGACATCCAAGGAGCGATCCTCCAGAAAGATGACGCCGTACTCGTTTCCAACCGCTGTGAGATCGATATCCCGATCGTAGACGAGGTGACTGAAATCGACGAAGTACCGCTCGGCCAACCTGCTGCCATCGAAGTCGCTTCATCAGGACAGACTATCGATACCCTCTCGAATCCCTACGGCATTGCGACTCTCTTCGAGTTAACAGCAGAAGAAACACAGAAAATCATTCCAGTTGCACGAGCCCTGGTTGGAAACAAATCTGGCGTCGTAATCAAAACACCAGAAGGGGATGTCGAAGAACGGAGCATCCCAGCAGGATCACTTACTGTAACCGGTGAAGACGGGTCAAAGAGTACCGTCGATACTGAGGATGGAGCACAAGCGATTCGAGAAGCGATCAGAAACCGACGACCACTCAAAGATGTCACTGGTGAATCCGGCACTAATATCGGAGGAATGCTGAACCGAGCCCGCACTGAGATGGGTGAAATCACCAATCAGAACCCAAACTCGATTCAGATCCGTGATATTCTTGCAGTGGACACGGTCGTTCCCCAAGCAGTAAAGGGAGCAGTCGCTGGCGAATATCGGATGGAAAACGCTGTCGCGCTTGCCTCGATGGTCAAGACCAATCGGCTTCCGATGGAACAGATCGCAGAAGAACTGGAACAAGAGATCGCTATTGACGTTCACATCCAAGGGATAGAGGCATCAATGGCAGTACTTGGATCACTGACGACACCGGGAACGGATTTCCCGATCGCAATCCTGGATATCGGAGGAGGGTCCACCGATGCAGCATATATGAACGAACACAAAGAGATCGAATCGATTCATCTCGCTGGGGCAGGTGATCTCGTCACTATGCTCATTGATTCGGAACTCGGGTTAGAAGATCGAAAAACTGCTGAAGAAATAAAGAAGCATCCAGCCGCAAAAGTAGAGACCCTCTTCAGTATCAGGCATGAAGACGGGACTGTTGATTTTCTGGAAACTGCTGTTGACCCTGAGCTCTTTGGAAAAGTCGTACTACTAAAGAACGATGATAAGATGGAACCGATCAATACGGATCATTCACTGGAAGAGATCCGGTCGACACGTCGAGAAGCAAAAGAAAAAGTGTTCGTGACGAACAGTGAACGGGCGCTTCGTCAAATCACCCCGTCGCTAAATATTCGCCATTTACCGTTTGTGGTAATGGTTGGCCGGTCGGCACTCGATTTCGAGATTCCCGAAATGATCTCGAATACCTTAGCTGAATATGGGATTGTTTGTGGTAGTGGTAATATCCGAGAAGAACAGGGTCCGAGAAATGCTGTTGCCACCGGTCTCGTACTATCGCATATCGATGGCGGTTCTTTCCTTGATTTCGAACTACCTGATGGGCTTTCGACATCGATTACCGAGAAGGTGGCGACAGATGAGTAATACTACATCATCTCCGCGGCCACAGATTGAGGTCTACTATCAAAGTGAGCGATCCGACGTACTCGATTTCGTGGAATATGGTATTGAGGAAGAGGGTGTTCCCTGGCACGTCGAGAGCATGCAGCGAGACGACCTACTCATGGTTGCACACGAGGCTGCCGATGATTCTCGACTAGGCATTGGAATTGCGAT
Source organism: Haladaptatus caseinilyticus (assembly GCF_026248685.1). Classification (NCBI taxonomy): domain Archaea; kingdom Methanobacteriati; phylum Methanobacteriota; class Halobacteria; order Halobacteriales; family Haladaptataceae; genus Haladaptatus; species Haladaptatus caseinilyticus. Next base: position 216,957 of record NZ_CP111041.1, read on the forward strand.
TGGGGACGGAAATCCGAGTCGAACTATTCTTCAGCATGAACGGATGCCAGAAGACCAACCGGTATTCGATGTGTCTTCACCAACACTTGTGCAAGCTCGACTTCTTGGAGCAAACAGCGCCCGGTTAGCAAAACGGACTCCGTTGAAGCGGATTCCCGAATAGAGAACCTATGATTCAAATGCTTCGACACCGGCTTCAGCAACGGTTCGATCTTCTTCAACCGCTCCACCACTCACCCCGACAGCACCAACGACATTGCCATTAACACGAAGGGGATATCCACCCCCGAAGATGACAATACGGTCATCATTCGTCGAATGAATCCCGAAAAGAGACTCATTTGGTTGACCAGCGTCTGCGAGTTCATGAGTCGGCATTTTCAGACTCACCGCTGAGTAAGCTTTGTTCTGGGCAATATCGATGCTCGCTAGGAGGGCATCATTCATTCGGCGAAAGGCAACCATATTAGCTCCTTCATCGAAGACGGCTATACACATCGGAACCTCAATCTCTGTCGCTTTCTTTTCAGCAGCAGTGAGGATCGATTTTGCAACATCTGTACTTACGTTAGTCATTGTTCATCACGGACTCGTTATACGCTAACACAACTCGGAGTATAAGATTTATGCTGAAGATCGTATGGATTGCAGTATTGTTTTGCAGGGTACGATAGGCTTGAGGTCCACTTTGAATTGAGTAGATCTCCGCTCGTCGCCGCTCTGTGAGGATCGAAGAGACAGGTTATGGAGACACTTTTCACATTGGGTTGCCATGTGCTCGGGGTTGAGGGCCACGAACCACCGTATCTAGTGGAGGGTAATGAATCGATCCTCTCTATGGGGAACGCGTTCACGATTGAACCAGGGATCTATGTTGAGTGTATCGTGGTGTTCGCATCGAAGACGACGTCGTTCTAACCGATACTGGACTGGAGGTCTTGACACAAACAACTCGTGAACTCGCTCACCTATGACGGAGGAACAGTTAGACGAGTTCTCCATCTTTGACGACAACACTTGTGGAATTTGCTGAGGTAATTCCTCGAAGCGGGTCGTCAGTCATCGACGAATCGGGGTCTCGGGTTCGGGATTTGTTCACGCATTGGTTATCGTCACACTGTCGATATCGCGTGGATAATAGGTGAGAGTCTCGACACCATCGTCCGTCACGACGACCGTATCAGAGTGGCGGAATCCGCCCACTCCGTCGATGTAGAAGCCAGGCTCGACAGTATACAATTCACCAACTCGAATTTCACCATCGTAGTCGACATCAAGGAAGGGACGTTCGTGTCCCTCCATTCCGATATTGTGTCCGATATGATGCTGCGTCTTATTTGCAACACCCTGTTCTTCGTAGTAGCTCACCACAGCGTCCTCTACGGCAGCATACTCGACACCAGGTTCGATAGTGTCGATCGCAATTTCCTGTGATTCGCTCATTATCTCATAATAGTCTCGCTGTTCGTCACTCGGTTCCCCAACGAACAATGTTCGTTCGAGTTCAGTCGTGTACCCCCCGACGTGTGGTTTGACGATAGTGACGATGTTATCACCATCTTCGATTGGGGTTGTTTGGTTGACGCTATGTGGTTGGCTCGTTATATCACCCGTAGTGAATTTGCATTGCATTGGACTCTGCCAATTCATCATCTCGTATCGACTCCCGAGTGTATCGAGCATCAGTTTCGTCCCTTCCGCCTCGACTTCCGAACTGACGACGACTGGACGACGTCCGACCTCGATTTTATCCTGTAAAAGACGGTGACCGAGATTTGCCCAGACACTCGCTTCCCTGATGAGCTCAATCTCGTTTTCGCTCTTTACTTCTCTCATTTCAGTAATATATCCCTCGACACCTACATCCGAATCAACGAGTTCGGAGAGCGTTGGACCAATGTAGCCGTTCCGTCCGGGACTGCCGTCGCTATCCACAGCAATCGTACCGTTCGCAATATCCAACGACTCACACATTTCGGCAACCTTCTCCATCGGTTTGCCCTGTGGATACTCGAAGTAAACAGTAACCTGGTCGATACCGAAATCAGAACGTTCGGCGTGTTCTTTTTCCAATCGAGGAACGACTATTTCGGTTCCGTTTTCTGAGATACCCAACGCACAGGGTCGTTCGGTGGGTAAGTGATACATCCCACTGATATAGTGAATGTTGAGCGCTGTGAATAGCACAACGCCATCGTATCCGTCTGCATTAGCACACTCGAGAAGGTTTGCTTGCCGTTCGTCATATTCATCCGTAGGAATGTGAAGTGTTTGCATCCCTCATATAGGTATAGAGGATGGGTAATGAAATTTCCGCCGAGGACAGACTTTCTTTTATTTCTATTATAAATAATTATATGATATACGAATCGTTGCGTTTGATCTGAGTAAATTAGGAGATCCGTTCCCCATCCGTTGGATTTATATGTATTAGTATGGATTGTGCCCTTGGTATGGATGAACAAAGCATACTCCGGCGTGAATATCTACGAAGAGCCGGTGCATTCGGTGCTACCGTCGGTGGAGCAGGATTAGCGGGCTGTCTTGGTGGTGGTGGGAATGGTGGCAAACCCAACGCCCTTCGGTTAGGTACGTGGGGTGGAACATGGCAAGACCTAATGATCAAAGCAGTGGTCAAACCTTACAAAAAGGAAACCGGAATCAACGCTGAGTATGTGCTTGGGGATAATACAGACCGTCTGAATAAGATCATTGCCCAAAAAAAGAAACCCCCTGTCGACGTTTCCCAACAGGACGGGTCGGGTCTCGTTCGCGGGTCAAATGCAGGTCTTTGGAAGAAGTTGAACCCGGAACTCGTTCCAATGCTGGATAAAATCCCGGATAATTTCAAAAGCGATGACTGGGTAATGCAGATTTTCGCTGCAAGTGGTCTCCTATATAATCAAAAGAAGATAGATTCAAAACCGACATCTTGGAACGCGTATCTTGACCCGAAATACAAAGGGAAAGTAGGGTTATTTACGGAAGATCCCACTCACGACTTGCTTGCGTTTTCATTGGCGAAGACACAGGGAAAATCATTCAAAGAGATCGACAAAGCGTTCGAAATGTATGAAAAAGTTGTCAAGGACATGAACCCTGAGTTTATTACGTCAAGCGAAGAGTACGGCAAACTATTTGCCCAAGAAAAGATCGTGCTTGGCCGCTACTGGTCAGCACGAGCAGCACAATGGCAAAGCGAGGGCAAGCCAGTCACCAGTTTGATCCCGAAAAGCGGTGCGATGACCACTAATTTCGGAAATGCAATTCCGAAAAACATTCCGGATAACAAGGTAGAGTGGGCAGGGAAGTTTATAGATTATACACTTCGTAAACAGGCCGCGAAGATCGTCGCGGAGGAGATGTACTATACGAATCCGAATCCGAATATGGAGTATTCGAGTTCTATTGCGGATAAACTCGTGAAATCAGAGGATCTCGAGAAATTGAACGTGCCTGATCTCGATTGGATTGCGAAAAACCGCTCTAGTTGGCGGGAGCGCGCGAATAATATCATCAATAAACACGGATAAGCATGAATCAATCAGTTGTCAACCTGTCTGGCGTCACGAAACGTTTCCGCGAAGTGACCGCGGTCAAAAATATCGATCTATCAATAAAAGATGGTGAATTATTGACCTTACTTGGGCCATCTGGGTGTGGGAAGACGACGACGCTTCGGATGATCGCTGGGTTCGAGACTGCTTCCGAAGGCAGTATCGAGATCGATGGTCAAACAGTGACCGGAACGGCGCCGTATAATCGTGATACGGGAATGGTGTTTCAGCAGTATGCGCTCTTTCCACATATGACCGTCTCAGATAACGTCGCATTCGGTCTCGAAATGCAGGGTCGGCCACAAAGTGAGATAGACGATCGCGTCAGTGAAGTACTCCAAATGGTACGCCTTGATGGATTAGGAGGACGATATCCGAAGGAGTTGTCCGGCGGGCAACAGCAACGAGTGGCGCTCGCTCGAGCACTCGTCATTGAACCGTCCGTCCTCTTGCTCGACGAACCTCTGTCGAACCTCGACAAAAAGCTGCGAGAAGAGATGCAACTCGAGATCCTCCGATTACATCGCGAACTGGATGTATCAATGGTGTATGTTACGCACAACCAGGAGGAAGCACTAACCATCTCAGACAGAATGGTGGTGATGAACGACGGGGAGATCCATCAAATCGGGACTCCGGAAGAAGTTTATCAGTCACCAAACGATGAATTCGTCGCCGATTTCATCGGCAATGCGAATCTTATCGATGGCACAGTCGATGCTGTCAATTCTGATGGCTATGCAGTTTCATTGGAAACGGGAGATAGAGTGGATTTGGATCGACAGGCTAATGATAACAGCATTGAACCTGGGCAATCAGTTACGTTACTGTTTCGACCTGAGCGGTTCCATGTCGAACCCTCTGCAGATGGTGGCTCCATAGAGAACCAACTCTCCGGTACAGTTCTCGAGGCGACATATCTGGGCTCTCGGATGGAGTATTTTATAGAAGTCGGGAATGATCAGCGACTTCACGTAGCACAGCAAAACCTGCAAGGAACGCATACACATACAACAGGTGAGCGGATCAATCTCGGATTCGATCGTGAATCGCCGTTCATCATTCCACGGGGTGTCGCATGAGCGACCGATCAAATACCAGTACTCGATGGAGATTCGATACAAGACGGCTACCCATACTCCACGAACAATTCCGCTCATTCATCCAACGACACAAGGACGAGTCATATGCTGGGTATCTACTTGCCGGACCATATCTCCTGTACATGCTTTTTCTCTTCTTCATCCCAATCCTGTATGTATTCGTTGTGAGCTTCTATCACAACGACCCCATCGCGACAATGGTCCCAGGATTCACGCTCGATAATTATGCAACGTTTCTCTCTTCCGGGCTGTATCGTCGAGCACTTCTGGTCACGGTGGAGATTAGTGTCGTCTCAACAGTGTTTACCATCCTCGTCAGCTATCCGATTGCGTATTTTATCGTCTTCTCAAATTGGCGCTACTCGCAGGTACTCGTTCTCCTCGTAATCGCGCCAATGCTCGTCGGGAACGTCGTTCGAGCATTCGGATGGTTCGCGCTGATGGGCTCCAGCGGTATCATCAATCAAATACTCGGTGTGTTCGGCCTCCAGTATACGCTTTTGAATACGAAACCTGGCGTCATCATCGCCATTTCATCCGTCCTCATGCCGTTTGCAATTCTCATTCTGATGAGTGTTCTCTATACTATCGACCAGGAACTCATCGAGGCAGCGTTCAACCTTGGCGGGAACCAGTTGCAAACGTTCCTTTATGTCACGCTACCGCTTTCCCTTCCAGGTGTGATTGGAGCAACGCTTATTTCGTTCGTATTGACGATGGGTACGTTCGCAACAGCAGTGTTCATCGGGATGCCAAAGGTTCCGATGATTGCCCCGTTCATTTACGACGCTGCAACGACCAATCTGAACTGGCCGCTCGCTTCGGCGATGTCGTTCATCTTACTGGCAGTCTCGCTCGTTCTCGTCTACCTCTACACCCGAGTAACGGATATCCAAGTCGGCGGTGATGCTGCATGAGTAGCGATTTAGGCCGGTCACGGAAGTTCCGTGGAGCAAGTGTGCTCAACAAAATCGATCTCTCAAAAACCATCGGTGGCGTTTCATTGTCACAGTTGCTCTATGTGGTCTTGCTGTCTGTCGTCTTCCTTTATCTGCTCTTGCCGGTCATATTCGCAATTCTCATCAGTTTCAACCCCTCTGATCTGTACGCTTTCCCACCAGATGGGTTGACGCTAAAGTGGTATCAAGCCGTCTTCTCACGGTACTCCTGGGTCTCGTCGTTCTTGGTAAGTTTCCAATATTCGATTCTTGCAACGATCATCGGTATTCTACTCAGTTCGACCGCTGCCTATGCTATCGGTCGATTCGATTTCCGTTTCCGGAATTTACTCGATGCTGCGACGTTCCTTCCCTTGATGATTCCCCAGATTATCCTCGGTCTTGCATTGTTGCTTTTCCTGCAGCATTTCGGCCTCGTCGGGAATCTCTTCGGTCTCTCGTTGGCGCTGGCGGTGTATACAACACCGTATGCGACACGCAGCATCCTCGCAGCAATGAATAATTTCGATCGAAGCACTGAGGAAGCAGCGATGAATCTCGGGGCGGATGAGATCCAGACATTCGTTCGGATTACCTTTCCGTCCCTCTTGCCCGGTTTACTTACTGCTGCGATTTTCTCCTTCGTCGTGAGTTATTCAAACCTCCAGATTGCGGTGTTTCTGCAGGGTGCAGGTATGACTCCAATCCCAGTGCGGATCTTTGCGCAGATGCAATTTGGAGCGAGTCCAGTTATCGCGGCTGTGTCGACGATTAATATCGTCATTGTGTTACTCGCAATTCTCATCGTCGAACGCCTATTTGGTGCGGCCGAGGCGCTCGGATACTCCTGATTGACTATTCTTTCATCGTAACAGACTCTCTTGACGGTACAACTGGTATATCTCGGGTCTCATCACTAGTAATATAGACAATAACGAATACCACCGAACCTCTCGCTGACAGTACCAATTAGCAATGAGAGAGCGGCAATCACATTCCGGAACGAGAGCCAGCACATGTGCTAACGGTCACGACCAGTACATGACATGGGAAATTGTGTGAAACCTTGGATGACCACGGCGGATATTTCACAGGTTTCGCTCGACACTCTGGACTGTTTGATCAAGATGTGAAACTATATTATCGAGAGTAGATTTATTAATGCGATATTTTGGACTATCTAGGCTTATTGCTCCACAAACGCGACCATCAGGGTAGTGAACCGGTCTCGCGACAGAATATAGGCCAGTGACGACCTCTTCATCGTTAACAGCATATCCTCGCTCACGTGTTTCTTCAAGTTCTGTCAAAAGTTCATCCAGGGTGGAGATTGAATGCTCGGTTTCACGGGGGAGACCCCACTGTTCTATTATTTTCTTCACGTGGGACCTAGTAAATTCGGCAAGGATGGCCTTTCCTGACGCGGTGTTATGCATGTAAAACGTACGGCGATCACTGAGCAGTGAAGATTGAGTATCATAGAGTTCGCTATAGAGTGAAACGACTCTACCATGTTCCTCAACGCTAAAATCTGCTATCCGATCCGTTCGGTCATTAAGAGCATTTATTTCGTCTTCGGCGATCCCATAAATCTTCTTGCGGGAGATGACATACTCGCCCATCTCAAAAAATTTTAGCCCCAAGTGATAGAATTCGCCCTCTTTCACGACATATCGCGCGTCTCTAAGGGTGGTCAGATGTGCGTGAATAGTACTTTTCGAAAGCTCGAGCTCATCGGTTAATTGACGTAATCGGATACCGTCATGCGCACGGATCGTATCAATTATAGTGAAAGAAGTTTCCGTAGTGGATACCGATGAAGTGGATTTTCCGTTGTGATTTACCATGTTTGAAGATAACATGGGACATCACTAATATGTTCGCTATAATCGAACTGGTTTAAACATCCACGATCATCAACGAAGGCGTCGGTTATGATGTAGTCATGATCGTCAAAGGCTTTGTAAGCCACATACAAGTGGTCGGTTGAGTTTTGTAGAGACAAACTATCATATGAAAATTCGCAATAATGTGGTTATTTCTTGATCGAGATGTTTGGGGAAGTGTTTGTATCGTCATAGACATCTAGAAATAAATGTGCCCCCTATTTAATAGTCCGACAGAGAAAAACAAAATTCGACCATACACCATATGTTTTTCATAAAATCGGCGTAAAAACTTTAACATCAAATGATAACGAGTTGTGTTTTGTGTTTACACGACTCACGAAATCACGAATCGGACGAATCGTGGTTCCTGCAATCGTCTTCCAATCAGTAAGCATCGGCGGAGGGTTTTCAACCGGTCGAGAAGTGGTGGAGTACGTAGCACAATATGGAGCGCTCGGGATTGCTTCGATCCTTACGTATGTGACCGTCCTCTCGATTTGTGGTGCCCTTGTTTACGAATTCTCAAGACAATTTGATCTATATGACTATAAGTCGTTAATGAAGAATCTCATTTGGCACGGATGGCCTATCTTTGAGGCCATCTATGTGATTCTAGCTGTAGTCATCATCGCAGTTGTCGCCTCTGCTGGTGGCAACCTGATGAATCAGATCCTGGGCGTTCCAGTGTTTACGGCAAATGTCCTTCTTATCGGATTTATCTTCTTTGTCCTTTACTTTGGACGTGAAGCCATTGAACGATTCAGCGTTTATGGTACGACGTTTATTTATGCAGTTTACCTCACCATGTTCGGGTATGTCCTCGTCAATAACGGTGGACAAGCTCTTGAAGTTCTTCAACGTGGGAGTACAGCATATGTGGACGATCCGAATGTCACTGCTGCGATCAAGTCCGCTCTGATATACGCTGGATATTCACTTATCGGCTTTATTCCACCGCTCTTCTTGATCGATCGGATGGAGAGTCGATCAGAAGCGATTATATCGGGCGTATTGAGCGCAGTTATGCTCGCGATTCCACTCGTTCTCTCATATTTATCGATTTTAGCATACTATCCTGATGACAATGTGATGGGTGCGTCCGTGCCGTGGTTAGCGATGCTTGACACACCTGTTGTGGTAGTTCTTTACGGGCTAGCGATAGGGTGGACGTTAACTGAAACCGGGGTTGGGTTCGTCCACTCTATCACGGAGCGTATCGACGAAAATATAAAAAAGTCGGACTACCGATTTTTTGCAGCCAGAGACGGTCTTTCTCCCTTGGAACGTGGAACCATGGGTCTTTTAATCCTCCTCAGCGCGATGTTGCTCTCCCAAATCGGTATTATCAGCCTCGTCAGTGAAGTATACCCAATTTTGGCTGTTTTATTCACTACGGTACTTGTTATTCCTTTGCTCACCGTTGGGCTCTATCGCCTCTTGAATCCGTCGTGGAAACGAGAATTTTGGCCAGGACGAAGTACAGACACCCAAAGGCGAGGAGCGGACATGGAGCAAGTAGAATAATGTATGGGTGGAGAAATCGGCTCGGACTCGTCGTGACGTCGTCTGATAGAACGAGTGAGGGGGAATACTTTCGGCATACGCCAGAGGGTGTCTCCGTCCATGCTTCCCGTATGTTGCTTGAGGATGGGGTTGCTGATATGGAAACATTAGAGCGAATGTCACACGACGTCGAGCGATGCGCAAGATTGCTTGAGACGACTAACGTAGATGTAATCGCGTACTCCTGTACGACTGGTAGTCTTCTCAAGGGCGAGGGATTTGAAACGGAAATCGAACAGCGAATCGAAGACATTGCAGAGGTACCTGCGGTTGCGACTGCAGCGTCAATCAAGCGGGCATTAGACACGCTCGGTATCGAATCAATTTCAGTTGCAACACCATATATAGAGGAACTCAACGAATTGGAAGTCGACTATCTTGAGGAATCGGGATACGAAGTCGTCGATATATACGGGTTGAGCTGCCAGACTGATGAAGAAATTTGTGCGTATCACCCAGAAACGGCTTATCAACAAGCTCGAAGTATGGATCGGGAGGATGCAGAAGGAATATTCATTAGCTGTACGGGTTATCGAACCTTCGAGATCATTGAACAGTTAGAAAAGGATCTCGATAAACCTGTTGTGACGAGCAATCAGGCGACGCTATGGGATGCACTCCGGACAATTGGCGTTGATTACTCTGAGCTCGAGCTGGGATCTCTATTTCGACACTGAGAATTCCAGTGATAGTGACCATTTTTCAGACACCAATGCTAGCAGTGAGTATGCAGATAAATCGACTGACAACGGTATTCTCGTAGCGATACGTTCGTCAGAGTATTCGGTGGTGACCGCTCGGTAGGTGGGGGTTAGCTCGCCATGGGGACGAACGTCGGCACATCAGTATAGAAATTGTAAGGATATGTTCGCCTATTTATTCCATCATTCAAACAATACAAATTTACTTGTGCTATTAGATTAATTCTGTTCTGTGAAGATCGAAAACAGACGTGGAAAGATCGTTGTCGCAACAGTATCGATAGTATTGGTCTGTGGTTTAACAGCTGCAGTCGTTGTTACACCAGCTACTGCCGAAATAACCGGTAGCCAACAGGTGACGGTAACAAACGTGGTTGATGGCGATACCCTCGACGTGCAATACGAAAACGGCACGACTGATACCGTTCGATTGCTTGGCGTCGATACCCCTGAAACGTACGGTGAAAATACTCCCGATGAGTGGGAGGAGGTACCCAATACACAAGCCGGAAAGGACTGTCTCCGTACGGAAGGCGAGGGGGCAACAGCGTTCATGAAAAACAATCTTGAAGGCAAACAAGTAACGCTTAAATTTGACTCCGAGTCGGATCACCGAGGAGACTACGGTCGTCTTCTTGCCTACGTCTACTATGGTGGCGAGGACTACAACTACAAGCTTATTCAGACCGGTCAGGCTCGTGTGTACGATTCAACGTTCTCGAAAAGCAGCTCGTATTACGGTGCCGAATCGTCGGCCCAGGACGCCGAACAGAATGCGTGGAGTTGTCGGAATGCCGGAGGTAGTGGTGAATCAGTGAGTATCGCACAGATTCACGAGGATGCAGCGGGCAACGATAACAACAATCTGAACGATGAGTATGTCGTTCTCGAGAACACCGGTTCGGCGTCGATTGACGTAACCGGTTGGACCATCTCGGACGAATCAGGGAAGACATACACGTTCTCCAGTCTAACGCTCAGTCTAGGCCAAACAGTTACGATTCATACGGGAAGTGGGTCGGATACGAGCAGCGATGTTTACTGGGGCCGTTCGGGTGCGGTTTGGAACAACGACGGTGACACCGTTTCCGTTTCCGATAGTAGTGGATCACCGGTCGTCTCCAAAGCGTACTAACGTACCACTCTCTCTTTTCAAAAGCGATCATAGACAGACCGCAGGGCTCGACGACGTCGAGCCAGTGGGGAGTGACAATTTACTCATACTTTTGAGTCCGAATCCGGGGAATGCGTATATTAGGGGGTTTGCTTAGGTGCGTTCCGCTTTGAGGATCCGCGAATTTGTTCTGCGGTGAGAAAGGGCGTGTGCATATGCATTCAGTATACAAATACGGTATTCATATACAGGATCTCTAACGATGAATCCGTAACCAAATCTCGATGTCCATATCCGTATCGCATTGATGAAATGGACCTCAAATGAGCTAGGAGATGAAGTAAACGTGGCTTGAGGAAGTTGCCGGTGAGTTGGTAGAGGTTTGTGTTGGGTTCGAGGGACTTCTCCCAGTACATCCGGCAAGAGTGATGAGGGTTGCTATGAGAAATGTAAAAGCACCCGCTGCTTTCGGATACTGCGTACACGTTAAGCAATAGTAATATGTTGTTCAATCACAGCTGACGTGATTCTTGAAAAACTACGTGAGTCTATTTTTGTTAGTCACCGTTTGGTGAGGGTTGAGACTCCTAGTATTCAACAGTAATTAAGCCCATTATCGAAGAATACAATCTCCTTACTACATTATTTTGAACATTTAGAATGTAGAATAGCCAACGAATAGTTATCACAGAGGCTCTCGAAGAACTTGAGAAGGTCAATAATGAGCGCTGAACCAGCATTCACCGATGTTCCGAGTTTTCGATGTGATTTACTCGCCGTCGTCGCTCGTGAAGAGCCAGTAAACGGGCTTGTTGCGAAGCGGGCTCTTGAAACAGCCTACGAGGACACGATTAACAACGGCCGACTCTATCGCCATCTCGACGCGCTCGTTGAAGCTCAGTACCTACAGAAAAGAAAGTTGGATCGCCGAACAAACGAATATTCTGTCACAGATTCGGGCCGAGAAGCGCTTGCAGACCAGATTTCGTGGCTTGAATCGTGTCTCACTGATGGGAATAGCGTCTCCGAATAACCATAGCTAATCACAGTTAGGTCGATAAAGATGGGTTGAGTATTGAATCGTGTCTTGGCATGCTGATGAGCAAGCAGATTACGTTCGTTGATCACACGAGTGCGGTACTGGCAAGTGAGTACGATATTGGCTATATCTTTGCCTTCGATCGGGATTTCACGACATTTGGGCAGACTCGGGTTCCTGCGAATATTCACTTCCCGGAGTGAGCCGTGGCTACAGTAGTAGTGAACAGACGGAATAACAGTTAATAATCTGTTAAAAATCAGTAGAAAGTATTTCTATCGCATAGCGTGTCATCCTCACTAATGACGAACTTCGAATACGGATCACCGCGTATCCCACTTGGCCTGCTGGTCGGGGCCTGGGCCATTTGGTCGCTGTATGCAATTTGGACGAGTGGGATCAATTGGCAGAGTAGTGGGGCTATCGCAACTGTTGGAGGATTCACAGCAGTCAGTCTCGGCTGTCTTGTGTGGGCGATTGGGGCAGTTACCGGTGATTCGTTGGAGCGACCGACTGTGTATCGGCGGCTCATGCAGCTCTTTGGGGCTCTTGGAATCGTGTTTCTTGGTGGAATTGCTTTTTCAGTGATGTTTTGAATCAGCCGGTGGATTCAGGTTGTTCTCATCACTCTAGGAATGGATTTACTTGTAGGGAGTAATACAAGATCTATGGTTACTACAGAACTCTCTTCAAGGTCGTCGTTCGAGCGGTATCTTCACTCTGGACGATGGTGGCTCGTGATACTCGCAATTCCAGTGTTTTTTGCTCTTTGGCTTACTGTAACGATCATCACGATGAGTATCACCAGATTTGTCCCGCTCAACGTCTCAGGGTATTTGACGACGTATCTTGGTGGAGGAATCATCCTCATGAGTTACGCAGCTGCACTGCTCTCCCTGCCTGCTGTGTATTCTGACCGGCAGTATGTCCGTAATCACTCTGTGTGGAAGCCAACCATACTCTATTATCTCATGGTCATTCCGCTGCTCAATGTTCCGATTGCATGCCTCTATCTATTCTTTCGGCATCGGCATATCGGAATTCCGTGATAGCTTTAGTATGTGCTCTGACCGAGAACGAAAGTGAGTGCGCGAGCAGGGACGATTTGTGGAAAAAGCGAGTGACGACGATCTTCTTCGAATGATTCGTGAATCCGAGTTCCCAGCGGTGACGGCTTGATGGGGCGCGGATACAGTTGGGATGAAGCAGCGGCCAGTACATCAGCGGCCCAAAGTACTTCCTGAACAGTGAAAGTTGAGTTCGCAGATAGTTATCTGATAGTAGTGGGTAATCAAAAACTAGGAGTTACGACCACTCGCTAACAGCGCGTTCACTTAGCATCTCTCGGAAATCCTCGGTAGTCCGCTTTAGTAATTCCCCACTTGACCAATCGAGGATGACACCGTAGCGTCGGATGAGATCGAGTGTATCAAGTTCGCCCTCATTGTAGCGTTTAGCAACTATCTCGGGGTCCTCACGCAACCACTCTCTCCGGTTTTCACGGATATAGTCGCGTTTTTGTTCCGTTGCTTCTTGGTTGATCTCGTACTCACATCGATCTGGGTCTATTTCCTCAATGACTACACCATAGTCCTTGGCTGCACGCTCAATAGACACGTAGTCATCCTCAACATCCACTAACACATCCTGAGGACTTCGGTCAAGGGGGTCGCCAAATCCACCCCCGCCAGAGGAGGGACGAACAAATTCGTTATCCTCCTGGATGGGTATACTTGAGAAGACCGTGCCCATATCTTCGGATTCCCCATCTTTTGTGAGGGTAACACCGTGAGGGATTCCTGGAAGGCCACCGTTGATTCCCCAGGTGATCGACCGGGCACGATCAGAGCAGTACGAGATGACACTATTGTCACATTCCAATATTTGGCCACCTTTTCTAACACCAAACCCACCACGATATTCCCCTGGGCCAGCAGAATCAGTAACGATGGAATGTTCACTCGTCAAAAGTGGTGTGTCCCGCTCTTGACCCTCTAAGGATTGGACAGCAAGGCCAGCACCAAACACTGGCGCTGTAGCGGTAGCGCCATCTTTGCCGTCACGGCCTCCCCACCCACCAGCCATCCAATCGTACCAAGCGAACTCTTTGCCGTCTCTACCTGGCCGCTGATCTTGACCACCGGCAAGTAGATACTCGAGGTTGAATGCACAAGCCATAGCGCGCTCCGGCAAGACCTCCGACCATAGCTCAAAGATCGCATTCATTACTTTCTCATATGCACCGGCAACTGATCCTGTGACTGGAATGGGTTCTGGAGCATTTACTACTGTTCCTTCCGGGAGTTCAGCACTGACAACTCGATACATCCCCGAGTTCAGTGGCACGTCTGGGAAAAACATCTTCGTCCCTGCGATGACTGCCGAAAAGGAAGTTCCAAATGTCGAATTCAGGAAGTTACCAACGTACTCGTCCGACCCCGAAAGATCATAATGAACTTCGTCTCCATCGATGGTCATTTCGACGTCAACAGTGACGAATCCCTCTTCCTTGTTGGGGTCGGCATCAATGTAGTCTTGAGTGTGCCAAGTGCCATCGGGCAAGTCATGAATCTGCTTGCGCATCATTCTCTCAACGTAGTCTTTCGACTCATCGAACGCGGTCATCACCGTATCGGCACCATACTTCTCAACAAGCTCGAGGAGACGTTCTTCAGCAATCCGTGTCGCTTCGGCTTGTGCCCGCATATCGCCCATTCGATCCTCTGAGAGACGCATATTGGTCGTCAAAAGGTTCGCGACATCGTCTCGGAATTCGCCACGGTCCCAGATTTTCAGCGGTGGAATGCGCAGCCCTTCAGCAAAATGGTCGTTTGCACTAATGTTGAACGAACCGGGAGCTGGACCACCAACATCAGCCCAGTGACCATTCGATTGGGTAACGGCGATGAGTTCACCATCGTGGAACACAGGACGCATAATGCGAACGTCATTGATATGAGTCCCACCAAGATACGGATCGTTGACGATGTAGACGTCGCCGGGATTGATGTCTCCCTCAAAGTATTCGAGGGTTTCCTTGCAGGTGTAGTGGAGGGTGCCAACGTGGACGGCGATGTCTTGTGAACCCTGCATCACTGTATTGCCTTCTGCATCGTTCAAGCAGTTGCTGAAGTCACGATTGTAAATTACGAACGAGTAGCAGGTTCGCTGTATCTGTTCGGCCATTCTATCAACGAGGTTCGTGAACGAACTTCGGAGTACCTCGAACGTGACTGGATCGAGGTCGATTTCCTGCTGTGGTTGTGTATCTGACATGGTTAGACGGTGATGATGATGTTTCCAGTTTCGTCGACTTCGGCTGCCATCTGAGGTGGAATCACGACAGTTGAGTCCATCTGTTCGACAATCGCGGGACCGTCGAAGGTAGCACCTGAACCAAGTGCTGTACGGTCATAGACGGCCGTGTCTACATACTCCCCAACTTCTGTGAAGTACGCTTCACGAGTGCCCTGGCGGGCGTTAGTAGAATCATCTCGATCGATCTCTGGGAACGAAGGTTTTTCAACTACCCCTTTGCCGGTGACGTGGAGGCCATATATCTCGACGGATTGATCTTCATCAGAGTAGGCGTAGGTCTGTTCGTGCTGACGATGGAACCGCTCTCTGATGGATTCAATACTATCGATTGGCCGTGAGCAGGTCACTTCCAACGAGCGCCATTGACCGACATACCGCATCTTTATCTCGTGTTCCATTCGCATTTGCTCATCGTCGATACCCTCCTTTGCAAGGCGGTCGTGAATCTCATTCTCCATTTTTGCAAAGGCATCCCCAATATCATCTACGACGTCCCCTGACGCGTCGGCGATGAACGTCTGTGAGAGGTCATGTTCAACATCGACTAGTAGACAGCCGAGTGCCGAATTGATCCCCGGATAGGGAGGGACAATGACCTTTGGAATGCTCATTTCTTTCGCTACGTGGGCAGCATGCATTGGACCAGCACCACCGAAGGCAACCAATGCGAAATCCCGTGGATCATATCCTTTGCTCGTCGAAACCAGACGAACAGCATTACACATATTAGCGACCGCGATCCGCTCAATAGAGGAAGCAGCCTCGGTGAGATCAAGCCCTAACGGATCAGCGATGTCGCGTTCAATAACCTCACGAGCGGGGTCGGCAGTGGCATCCATATCGCCACCAAGGAATTTGTCAGGATCGACCCAGCCGAGAACGACATTGGCATCGGTCGTTGTGGGCTTGTCCCCACCTCGGAGATAACAGGCAGGACCAGGATCCGCTCCTTGACTCTTCGGTCCAACGCGTAAGGATCCACCGTCGTCAATCCAGGCGATTGAGCCACCACCCGCGCCGATAGTTTCGATGTCTGTCGACGGGAACATGATTGGATAGCCATATTCGACAGACCATTCATCAGTCATCTCAATGTTGCCTTGAAAAGTGAGCGAGACGTCGGCGCTGGTTCCACCCATGTCAAAGCCGATCGCGTTCCCGAATCCACATTGTTCGGCGATGTACTGACTCGCAATTGCGCCTGCAGTAGGCCCTGAATTAGCGATACGAGCAGCATAGTAGGCGATAGCTTCTGTTGTCATTACACCACCGCCAGAGTGCATGGCGAGGACGTCACCGTCGTAATTTCGCTCGCTGAGTTGTGTTGAGAGATCGATTAAGTACTCACGGACGACTGGAACCAACGCTGCATTGATGATCGTTGTACTGGTTCGCTCGTGTTCGAACATCTCCGGAAGAATTTCATGGGAAGTACAGACGAACGCACTGGGATATTCCTGGTCGACGATCTCAGCGACTCGTTGTTCGTGTTCGCCATTGACGTAGGCGTTGATCAACGATACAGCGATAGTATCGATACCACGTTTCTTGAAGATACGAGTTGCCTCGCGAACTGTTTCCTCATCAAGTGGCGTAACGACGTTCCCGTCTGTATCGATGCGTTCGGAAACCTCAAGTCGGTCACGTCGCTGAACATATGGATCTGCGACATCTTCATATGCATCCCACAGCTCGTCTTTCGTCGCATCTCGAATCTCATGCACATCACGGAACCCTTCAGTCGTGATCAACCCGATCCGAGGGAGTTCCCGTTCGATGAGAGCATTGGTACCGACCGTTGAACCATGCGAGAAAAATTCCAATTCACCGATACCCGTTTCAACTTTTGTCAGGCCATCAATGACGCCTTCTGCCGGATTTGTCGGTGTTGATGGGGTCTTCGCTATTTCAATTTCTCCAGTTTTGTCGTCAAAGATGATAACATCTGTGAACGTACCACCAATATCGACTCCAGATCGTATCATTGGTTCATCGAGAATAATTACATCAGATCTATATTTAGAATTTTGTTGTTTGTACATTACAAAACGGAGGATGGAATAAGCCCCATGTTGTCAGATGGCACGGAAGTAAAATCTCGATATACTACTCCTCCCTTTCGCTGTGACCTCTCGGTGGGTTGCAGATACAGTTGGATAGAACGGCGGCCAGTCCATCTACAACTTGAGGACTTTCAATTATCAATGACGTAGATATTGAACACCACCAATAAAAATCAAGATAAGTGAGATCAGTGACAAAGCTAACTGAGGAACACCGAACCAAAACGGTGTCGCTGGGACAATCGCTCGAAGGAGAACGAGGATCGACGAGAGGATCGGGATGTCATTCCCTGGCGTAACGATTGATGACGTATCTGAACTGTATTGCGGTCCACCGACTGCTTCGCCCACCGGGAGTCGGTCCGCTTCATACGGGATCCGTGGTGTTCTTGTACTCCATACGACTTTGCCTTTAGAATTCACCTCGACGATCCGTCTGTTTAGCGTATCGGTGATGAGCGTATTTCCATTTGGCAGTCGATCAGCGTCACGTGGCCAATTAAATTCGACGCCACTAGCACTTCCTACCGTCCAAACAGGGCGCCATTCCCCACTCTCTGTGCGATGAAGTTCAACAATTCGGTCATTGTCACTATCGGCAACGAGTACAGCACCGTTTCCTATCCACTGTGGATTGTGTTGATGATTAAGCACAGAGGGATCTCCACAGCGAACGTCGCCATCATTGTCATAATCTGCTAACTGGCCCGATCGTTCACAGCTTTCATCAGAGCTCGTTGGAGTATCCTTGTTGATTACCTCGACAACACCTTTGCCTCGTTGAATGACCAATAATTGGTTTGTGTTCCGTACCGAAATCAGATATCGACCATCACCAATGACGTCGACATCGTTGATGTGCAGCCAGTCCGACTTTGTTGGATCACTTGGCGCGTCGTAGAATGAACGCCCATTCCATTGCCACGTGACTGCTCCATTTTTCACCGTAAAGATGCGCTCGTGTTCCATATCGGTCATCAGATATTCCCCTGACGGGAGGATCTCGACATCGTGGACTTCACTATCCTTTTTATCACGAACTGGGAAACTATATTCCGAGATGACATGGGGGGAAGATGTAGGATCAATCACACGAAATCCTGAGCGTGAACATGGAGACCCATACGGGGCACATTTCTGATAACCCCCATCCATAAATCCTGCCAATACCGTTCCATTGCTTGTCTTCGTCACGTCGAAATAGCTACCTGCACTGGCTTCGCGCCATGTCATATTCCGCCCAGTCAAAAGATACACACTTCCATACTCGTGCCAACCAGCCCCGCCACCTTGTGATCCCACCAAAGTTCGGCGGCTATCGCTATCACCTACGGAACCAATCTGTGGCGCAAGGGCCCCACTGACTACGACAGTTAATACGAAAAGGATGACACCGATTGCGACGAGCCAGGTACCTTGACGGCGGTGATTCATTATATTTCCTACTCTGAGATGTCGCAAAGGGCTTGTGGTCCCTAAATAGGAGATATAAACTCTACAGGCAATAAGCTGATACCGAGCGATCATGACGAAGACCATCGAGAGCGTATTAGTTGGGAGAGTGATTCCTCAAACCAACAGCGTAATCAGGCCGTCTATCGGGTAAGTAAGCGGATTACCGAGGAATTCCCGAAGGACATTGCTGTGTTTGCGGAGCATCGCCCTGTCAATTTAGACAGTTCTGGAAAGATAGTTGGGATACAAGGGCGAAAACTGGGAAGAACGACCCGATAGCGGAAACAAATAAGTTCAAGATTAATGCTTGCTTTTCAGTAGTTGGTTACTATGACTGCTCACTATGACTACAAAATGGTCAAACGTCGACCAAATGGTTCGGAATGGCAACCGATTGACGAGCGACTGAAGCACATCTTAACCATCTTGCACGGGATGGATGGGAACTCGATCAAGCAGCAATCAATTGGGGCGGCAGTACTGATCTGTTTTTGCGCTGTCCACGGTAACACCGTTTTAACTCTGCCAGTATACTCGTCAACTGCAATCAGTATGCAGAAGAAATGTTGACAATTGCCTTTGAATAATTCGCAAATCCAAGTTTCAGCGATGACCGCTCTGTGGGTCGCAGATACGGTTGCAATGAAACGGCCGTCCATTTCTGTGCGTCTTAAACTAATACATGATAATAAACGTGAATTTTTACAGACCAAAGGAGTTACCGTCTGGTTCTTTGTTTATACATTGAACGTACTAATAGTAACCCTAGGGCTTGAATTACACGGATAAAAGCGTTTATTATCTTGAATTATTGAGTAGTTGCCAGTATTTGATCAAACTTGCCGCATGACCTTTGTTCTCATCAGTCTGGCGCATAGTTGCCTTGTACGCCTCATGGACAACATTGTTGATTGGGAGCGCCGTCCCATTTCTGTGGGCAACATCGCGGGCATAGCCGATATCCTTATTCCAGATTGAGAAGCCACCCATGCCTTCGATATCTTGGCTGAAGTCGCCGGTAAAATATTGTTCCCAAATGTCCATCCCAAAAAAGTCATTAAATAGCTTGGGATCTACCCCATTGTCGCGTGCATACTCGACTATTTCCGCATCAAGGGCATTCTGACCAGCATAGCGCATTTGCAATCCGAGTTTGAATATGGTTCCCTTGCCAATTTCACCGACACGGATATGATCATGACAAATCACATCGAGGATGTCAACTGCCTCTTTATAGTTTTCATTAGTTCCGCCAATCATCATCTGATATCCTCTACGGGGTGCTGCACCCGTGATTGGGGCTTCGATGAATCTAGCACCGCGGTCAGCACACCGCTTTTCATACTTAATCGAGATTTCTGGGTGTGTTGTCGTCACATCGATTACTAATTTATCGTCATCTAATACTTCGAGCAAACCGCTTTCGCTCTCCATCGTCTCTTCAACCTCCGACGAGCCAGGAACTGCGATTAGTATGACGTCAGCAACCTCTCCGACTTCATTTGGTGAAGTGACAGCTGTTGCTCCGCGATCGAGAGCATACTTAACCTGTTCGTTGTCCACATCAAACACCGTTAGCGAGTATCCCGCGCCGCATAGTCGTTCAACGAACAGTTTACCAATGTAACCGACACCGATAAGTCCAATATCACTCATAGGATAAGTTGAATTGCTACCTGATTACTGATAAACATTGACTAAGGAATGTCTATCATTGCCGCTTTGACAAGCAAACTATCCATACAAGCACCCAGGCAATTTATGTGAAAATGTTTAGTGCGTAAATGTACGCAAAGTTATCGAATCGTTCGAATTCTATATGACAAGCGAGATCGCGGACGAACTTGGGTGTTCGCGGCGATCGGCGTATAACGTCTTCAGCCATCCTCATGAGAAGATCAATGTCGTCAAATGTTCCTTCAGAAGGGATAGCCTGTATTCGATTGACATCAGTGAACAGCTCGATATCGGAGTACTGCGGGATGTTACTTGTCATCCTTTCAGACATCGATGAAAAAGCGGAGCAAACTCGAAAATTGTGAAATTACTCTAACATACAATTTAGGAAGAGATAAAGCAGTCAATTAGTCTGAAATACTTCCAAATTGTATATATGCACATCAGTTGACCAGCCATTGGTCAGCATGACCCGAATCGAAGTTGAGGACGGGGTGGAATTGTTCGTTCAGGACTGGGGATCGGGTACACCAATCGTGTTCGTTCATGGGTGGCCGCTGAGCCACCGGATGTTCGAATATCAGTACATTCAGCTCCCCAGGGAAGATATCCGATGTATCGGTATCGACCTTCGTGGCTACGGGCAGTCAAGTAAACCGTGGAGTGAGTATGACTTCGACATGTTCGCTGACGATTTGAAGGCGGTTCTCGACGAACTCGATGTCGAGGATGTAACTCTCACAGGCTTTTCGATGGGCGGCGGGGTCGTCACCCGATATATGAGCCGCCATAACGAAGACCACGTGGCAAAATTGGCGCTACTTGGTGCTGCGAGTCCCGTGTTAGCCAAAAAACCGGACTTTCCGGAAGGCGTCGATGGAGCCGCATTTACGGGACTTGCCGAGGGATGCTATGAGGATCGGGCGGAGGTCAGTAGTGACTTCGGCGACTCGATGTTTCATTCTGCACCAAGTCCCGGGTTGAAAGATTGGCTCCAGAATATGAGTATGGAATCGTCGCCACAGGCCATGGCCGATTCGATCGAAGCGGTCGGCGAGATGGATCTTCGGTCCGATCTCGCGGACATCTCTGTTCCGACACTCATCTGTCACGGTGTGCACGACGAAGCCTGTCCTTTCGAGCTGACGGCAGAGAAGCTCCACGACGGAATCGAAGACACTGAGCTCGTTCGCTTCGAGGAGAGTGGTCACGCGCTCTTCTACGAGGAAAATGAGAAGCTCAACCAAGAATTGACTAAATTCAGCAAATAGACAAGGGTTGCGTCGAAATAATCATTGTCGTATTTTATCGCCTAGACCAATATTTTTGCACACATCTCTTGGAACCTAAGTTTATTAGGTAACTGAAACACAAATCATATATGTGGATTCCGAGACCTGTTCAATTTGCCTCACCGAAGCAGTGTTGCGCCACTCGCGATCGGCTCAATTTTGCACACGACGCTCGCGATGGATGTGTGCAGTTTCGCGAATTCGTTTCTTGCGTTCTACAACCCCCAGTTCTTATAGAAATTTAATTAGTGATACCTCGTAAAGCGATCTGACTACTCAAGAGGTTCATTATCACGAGGATCACTAATGAAGGCAAATTCACGAGTCGGCTCGTGAATGAGTTCAACGTGATTACTTGCTTTTAGGACTTCCAAGCGTTGGTAGACGCTATTTCTGCTAAATCCAGTTTCGTCGACAAGTCTTCCTTTCGTAGCAATTCCCCATGGTTCGTCACCATTGCAACCTTGTTTTAGACAGTCGAGGATAGCTCGGTCAGTTTTTGTGAGATCGCCGGCGTCCATGATTTCAGTCGAGGTTTGTTGTGCTAACACCATATGCATACTGACATCATCTGGGCATTTAGAACTGTCTGTTTGACCATCTTGAATAGATGTGCAGCATGCACAAATATAAGTGGGTGCAGTATGTAGACGTAACTACGAAGCGCGGATTGCCTTCACAGAAAGGTCGGTGCTAGAGACACCGACCGCGCTTCTGGGATACAGAAGCATGACTAGCAAAACCCTTTCCGTAGAAAAACGCATCGACTACCAACCACTTGCTCTCGGAGGACTCCACTAATGGCGTCCTTCGACGAGAAACCCAACGGCGGCGCACTCTCCCTCAAGGCCCAATTCGGCGCAAAAGTCTTCCACCCCGTCAAGCGCCTCGAACCCACACCCGACACCGCCACACAAGACCCCGACCAACCCACTCCCACTACCGACGAGTCAATCACTCGCGCGTACCTCGTCGAACTCCGCGTGGGCTTTCAAACCCGAACCAAGACCACCGGCCAAGAACCTTACCTGTACTGCGTCTACGCCACAGAAGACTGCCAGCAATTCTTCGAACGTCGACTACCGATCGACTACGGCGAGGAGGGCTTCCAGATTCCCGAGGACACCGACACCTACCGGTCGGTCGCAACCACCAAAACGGGCAATCCAAACCTCCCCTCGACACCACCGGGTGAAACCCACGCAGAAACCCGCAGGCACTACCAGCGCATCCTCAAACAGTGCTACGACATCGACACCACCACCCACACCACCACAACCGAGGTGACCGCGTAGATGCACCTCACTGAACGCCCTCCCCAAAGAGCGCTAGCTATCGGCACCCGAGCCCACGACGAACCACCCAAGAACTGCGGCATGTCGTGTCAAATAAACCCACTGGTGTGCGTAAACTATTTGACCCTAGTCGGGAACCAGCAACCAAGGCAAAACAGCCTGAAACGCCAGCGAGCGAGTCCTTATCGGCCCAAACGCGGCGATATCGTACCGTACTCCACGAGCATCAGCCAACGGCAATTCCACACTTGGTTCCCACCCATGAAACTCACATCCCGGAACCCCAGCAAGCGACGACAACTCCAGCCCACCCACGACCCCAGCGAACACACGTCCCCCCTTACACCTGACGTGGACCCATACCAGTGGAGGCGAGCGTAATGGCCCACGATTGTGAGCCACCGCACACGCCCACTAGAGACGACCACAGCGAGTGGTCACCAGACGACAAAATCACCGAAGCCGAGATCAAAGAGACGTTCGAGCAGTGCCCCCATTGTGGCACGTATATCGTTCAGTGCAATGGGTCACACTCCTGCATCCCAGCCGACTACCAGCCCCATGCAGACGAACCGGAGATCCGCCGTCGCATTGAGGCCAGCCCCTTCCCCGACGACGATCCGGTGCTCATCCGCAAACACAAACGGCACGACACGTACGCCTACCACGAACCCGATAGCGACGACACACCCCTCTGTTCGCTCGGTGCCGACCAGTCGTTCCTCACACGTACTCGTGAGCACGCCCACGAGCAATTCCTCGCACCTTGCCAGCGCTGCGAACGCATTCGCGAAAAACAGGAGGGAGAGTAATGACCGACCGAGACACTGTTCTCGCACTCGAATGTGCAGACCCAATCCAAATCCACACCGAGCAACGCACGCTCACGGGTGTCGTCTACCAGTGCGACCATTCAGAACCCGAACTCACCTGCCGCGGCCCTGATCCCGGCGAGCACGTCCTGTACGTCGCCACACCAACGGACGACTGCTACCGACTCCAGTACACCTACTACGACGAAATCGAGCATACCGACGCGAAACTCGAACGATACGATCTGACACCCACCGGCCGATATGCCTGGGTTCGGACTGGTGCGCGTATAGAGACCATCACCAACCCAAAAGGGGGTGAGCAGGCGTGAGTACCGACCAGCACTCGCTCGTTCCAAAGCCACTGAATCTACGCGATCCGGAAACACTTACTCAACGTCTCTTGCCGGGTGACCGCGTTCGCATCACGACGACCGATCTGCCGCGGACGATCTGCACGGTCAGTGAGACGAACCCACAGACAAGCGACGCGCCACTACTCGTTCTCACCGCACCGCCGATCACCACGACCGCACAGCACGCTCTCCACCAAGCCACCTTCCACTGCATCAGTCACTCCGACTCGCCCATGACTGTTCTCGAGCACACCCACACCGCCACTGACACGACTACTCACTGTATCGGCACGCTCACCACTATCGCACACTTCCCACACCTCTCGACGCCAACAGACGACACTGCGGTCAATACGGAGGTGTCTGTCGATGAGTAACACCACGATTTCCGAAGTATCCAGTACTCTCGATGGAGACAACATTTCGATCAACGAGCTCGCAGAGCATATCCAATTGCTCACTGGCCGCATCGACGACCTCGAACAAGAAGTCGCCACGAAAGACGAGCGAATTGATGATCTCGAACAACAGGTCGAAAATCTCGAAGCTGACCACAACACACACGACAAACGTATGGACGCCCTTGGCACCGGTATCGCGAGTGCCAACGACGATATCGCCGAGCTCGAAGACCGTATTGACGCTACGGACAGCGACGGCAGCGACAGTAATACACCAGCGGACGACTGGACGCCACTCGAGCGACTATCAATAATTGGTGACGACGCATTAGACGAGCACGTCTCGGCGAGCGATAGGCGTGCAGTCACATTGTTCGAACACTGGGATGAGTGGTCAACCAAGACTCCGCAGGGAAACCTCTTGAAGACGAGTGACAGCCTCAAGTCGCTGCTGTCGACAGCAACGGATGAGCATCTCGCGTGGAAGCAGGTGTACCGCGCCTGCCGTCGCGTCGAACAGCTGTCGAAGGGGCGTCTCACGTTCTTCCAGCACGACAAACACGGGTGGATGCTCAAACAACACCGGAAGTTCTCGTCTGCACAACCCTCCAGTGCGGATGTGACAGCGTCGTCAGTAACCACGTAGCCACCCCCGTCAGCACACTCATCCCGAGAGGGTTACAACTCTAACACGAACCTAATCAACACGACACGAAGCACTGTAACCAACTATCGACTACTCCCAAGTATGTCTTGTTTTGCGGTTGGTTTGCGGTTAAAGAGAGGACAGTGGTGCATGAGTTGGTTCTGACGACGGTGTCAGTAGTTCGTGGGAAAGAACGAGTAATGGACTACTGATTTTCCGTCACTTGGGAGTGATTTACACGGGTATTTTCTCTAGAGTAGACCACTTATCGCATTAGCACATATTTTTGAGTATGAGTACTGGCTTGGGAACGAACGGCAGCAACCGCGAATTGGTGCACTTCGTGACTCAGCAGACGCGGATTGCACTTATCGTCAATATCCTTCAGCATCCACAGCAACTTCTCTCGATGTATGAGCTTGAGCAGCTCAATCCAAGCGTCAGCAAGGGAACAGTCTATAAACACATCCAAAAATTGATCGACGCAGGGATCGGAGAGGAGGCCGCACTGCCGGATGGCCAACGCCGACAGGTGTATCCCTGGAAATTCTACGGACTGACCGACGAGGGGCGTACGTTCCTCAATGCGGTTTTCTCCTTACCTTCTCGTAACTGAGACTGGCGCAGCCAACAGTTCAAACGTGATTATCGCGACGCAAGCCGCATCGGCAATCCATCCTTCGTCTGCATCGTAATCTCTGGCCCGAACGAAAGCGAAGTGTCCTCGTTTGCCCACTCTAACGTCCACTGTTGACCAATCGTCGCTAACACAAGTGTCGCTTCGAGACGTGCAAAATCCCGGCCAATACATGTCCGTCGACCACCGCCGAAGGGAACGAATGCATACTCCGGACGTTCGTTTTCGAATTCCGAAGTCCACCGATCTGGACGGAACGAGTCGGGATCATCGTAAAAACGCTCGTTACGATGCACGGCCAATACGGGAAGGTGAACTTGCGTTTCTGCCGGAATGTGGTAGCCACCAACTTCGACTGCTTGCGTCGTCTGACGAGGAAGCGTATGCACCGGCGGATACATTCGGAGTGTTTCAGTAACGATACGAGATGTGAGGTCTAGCTCGTCGATATCCTCGTGTGTCGGTGGAGTTCCATCGAGTACAGTGTCGAGTTCCTCGTGGAATGCCCGCCGAATGTCGGGATTTACCGCCAGTGCGTACCACGCAAATCCGAGAACAGCGGCCGTCGTTTCATAGCCCGCAAAGAGCATCGTGAGTAGTTGCCCTTCGACTTCTTCAGTTCTGAGATGATTTTGGCCACTTGCATTGCGTGCCGCATCGAGCTTAGAAAGGAGCGTGTCCCGCTGCAGATCCGCAGACAGTGTATTCTCATCGTGTTCTACGAGGAGTCGTTGAATTTCCGTTCGGAGCCGTTCCTTTGAGTCGAAAAACTCCCGTCGGGAGGGTGTTGGCACCCAATTCGGTAACATCCACGACGTCGGTGCAAACCATCTGTTGAGACCATCAGATGCGGTCCGAAGCTCTTCTCCGTCACCGGGTGGGAGTTCGCGGCCAAAGAGCGTCGCGAAGAGGATTTCTAACGTAAGATCCTGCATTTCCGATTCGATATCCCGAACCTCGCCCGATGACCACGTATCGAGACGACGCTGTGTCGCATTGACCATGTAGTCTCCATATCCCGTGACGCGATCCCGATGGAAGAGCGGCTGGAGGACGTTCCGCTGTCGACGCCACTGATTTCCATCGGTTGCGATTACGCCTTCGCCAAACGCTTTCTCGAAGTCATCTGTTTTTTCGAATTCGTCAACGTCCGTCACTAGAACCTGCTTGAAATAGTCTGGGTGTGCTAAGACATAGATCTCAGTGGTCGGGAGCACTAAACGATAGATATTCCCACACTCATCGATTGCACGGTACGTGAACTCGAACGGATCCCGTGCAAATTCGAGCGTGTGTCCGAGCACCGGCAAGCCTGATGGGGTGGGTGGGTGCTGCGGTTCCGGAGTCATACTATCAGAACAATGCAGGAGTCAGATAAAGCCATTGCACCCGATCCTCAGAACTGCAATATTGTCACGTACAACGATAGATAATCTACAGAAAAACCAGAATAATATTTTGAATTGAGTATTTGCTTCGAATAGTTCTCCCAGAACTCATCTTTCCAAATGAAACCACACTCTATATTATAACGAAGAATCGAAGAAGCACCATCTATACCAAATCGTGACTGCTACAGCACGCAATCCCCTCACAGAGGAAGAACTGGAGATTCGGACCGTCATCAACGAGACGGTAGACTCTGTACGTCTCGATATCTTATGTGCATTTAAGCAGCTTCCAAGCACAACGACAAGTACGAATCTCGCAACTCACGCCGACGTCTCCCGACAGGCTGTTTCTCAGCACCTTGGTACCCTTCATGATCGAGGATTTGTAAATCGCGATAATAAGGGAGCCGAACTTACCGCTGGAGGCCTCTTGTTTGTAGAGGCAATCAATGACTGCCTGCAGAATGCTTCAGTCGAAGGGCTCTCCTATTTGACCCGATCTGTTCATCCACTCGTACTTTTAGAAGAGCTTTCGAAGCAAGCATATCGACTAAGTGAGTTACAGACTGCTGCGAGCAATTTGCCCTCCCAATCGACGATTCGGCGCATTCTCTCGGGATTTGTAGATCATGGTTGGATCACGGATGACAGTGGGACATACCGGATTACCCCTACCGGAAACAATGCATTATCAGCGTATAGAGAATTGGTCGCTGTTGTTGAGCAACTCATCAAGAAAGCACCGTGGCTTCAGCGTCTTCCAATTGAGGCTGCCACATTCCCATTATCAACGCTCACCAGCGCTGAACTCGTCGTTTCCAATCCTCGTAGTCCTGCATCGGTTCTTTCGACGTGTCTAAAGTTGTATGATCGGAATATCAGTCAGTTCCGATGCCTCTGTTCTGTGTATAATCCTGTTCTTTTTCAAGCCTACCGTGGCTTGTTCGAACTCGGTGTCGACTCGGAGGCGATCTTAGATTGGCCGACAGCTATGAAAGCGGCTGACAACTCCGCCACTCGGTACTCAGTTCAAAATGAACGGTATAGTAATTACCAATCGTTTGTATTGGAAGAGTCGCACACGCTCGGTATCGGAATCTACGACGACCGTCGAGTCGCGATTGGTGCCTATAACGAATCTGGCACCGGAAATCACATTGCGATGATTGTAAGCTCGAATGATAGACTGGTCGAGTGGGGAATCGATTTGTATGAATCCTATCGCGCAGATGCCACCCCCGCTACGGAAGTAGATCTAAGCAGGCTATAGATGTGAAATACAGCCATTTTCCAAACATTCATACATTGATGTGTATTCGAAAATATGAGAACTTATTTTCCAGTGTTCCACACACTTTTACGGTGTAAACGGCGGTGCAAATAATACACCTAACTGAGTAGCGATAGCCACACCGGAGGCCGATTTCCGCCGCCTACCATTGGGCCAACTCGACACGCAATGCCGTGGACTGCGTTTCGAACCCATGGCTCTTGGTTACGAAGTCGCTGGTGTGCAAAATCCCGCGAACATTAGTGGGCTCTAATCACTCGTTCGCGGGTGCACCGGTCGCCTCTGGTACCTGCCATACAAGCATGTCCCAGAGCAATCTGAATTTCGAGATAGACTGTTGTAAAGCTTCCCTGCCACAAAACCGCCAGCATGGACATCCACAGTGGAGGTCCAACACGCCAGACCGAACAACGACTGCAGGAGACGACGATACAACGCCAATAAAATCGAGTGACTATTCGTATCGATATCCAGACCGACTCCAGGAGACGTACGATCGAATTGGAACGATTGCCGGAACCGCGTCTCATTTCGGTATCTCGGAATCGACTGCCCGCACGTGGCTGATTCACCACGGCATCTACGATCCAGAGACCGATGGAATACCAGCACCGGCGGAACGACTAAAAGAACTTCATCCGGAAGACCTCGGTCTCACACCACTGGGTGAGCGACGATGACGGGTACACAGTGAATAATGCAAAATGTAGATAGTAAGTCTTCCACTGCTATCGACGACCTCGCTAATCACACCCTGTAACCCACCGGGCGAATTAATGATCTTGAATAGCAGGGTGAGGAGAAAGACGATCAAATTGCGAATCACTATGGAAATCTTGCGCAAAAGGACGCCCCGAATTGACACAGTTCTGAGCAGACGTGGTACGGTTACTTGTGAGTACGGCAGTTGTATCGGCATCTATCAGTTACAAACCAGCGGGAGAGTTTCTACCGGCCACCGCGTTAGTGATCGGAGCGGGACACCCAGATCCCGTGACTGCTCGAGAGCCACGTCTGGTCGATGGACTGGCTTTTTTGGCGTGTGCCGAGAGCCAAGACATGACATTAGTCTCGTTCGACAAGGAACTCACTGAAGCAGAAGAGCGTTCACCGGAAGAAATCACCGACGGTGTATAGACGACGTTATTGAACCAGTAAATACCGGTATTTGCTTCGTTTCAATATGAACAATAACTTCACAATATGAGATACTGTGCTGAGGTTCAGCAGTGAACACAACGAGTGAACACCAGCGTCATCAGTCGTCGGTGACAGCGAGATTGATGTACGGAAGAACGAACGTAATCAGAGTGTGTTCGGCTTTTCGAAGGTGATTCGATGCGGTTGTCTTCGTAATGCCCATCTCTTCGGCGAGTTCTTCGAGCGTCACTTCCCGAGGGATTTCGAAATACCCTTTCTCGACTGCGGTGTTCAGAAACTCACGCTGTCGTGGTGGAATCGATGCGAATAGTTCCTGCCACTCGGCACGGCTCGGCATGATTTCCCGACGGAAATCCCTAGTGATACGTTCCACCGACACGGTTCCGAAATCCGAGAGGAGTTCGATGGCTTTCGCGAGTTCCTCGCGGTCACCCAAAAGCAAATTGAAGTACTCACAGCCGTTTTTGAGTCTCGTCGGCCCGATCGGAAGGTATCCCTCGTACATGAGTGCCTGGAAGGGGGTGAGTTCGGTAAGACGACCACGGAGCAGTATGGTTGCCGCGGATCGACCTTCGGACGTGTCATACCGTTCGACGACATCGATACTGTCCACCATCTCGTGGGACCGAATGACGTCTAGCGTCTCCTCGTAGTCGGTCGTTTCCAGCGCCAGCATTCCGATATACCGGTGGTTGCGAAACGTCGATGCGATGAATTCACCAAAGACATCATATTCTGCGAGTTGGGCAGTCCAATCGCCATCGTATCGGACTCGCACCTCAGAAGTCAACATCGTACTGAGGACACTGTACCGACTTTATAAGTGCTCTTCGTTACCATTTGGCAATCTCCTGTACTAGTCGGACGACGAAAACCGCATGAGAGACGGGGAGTCCGTCATGTTCGCCACGGGGAAAGGAGGGTCCCAACCGAGACAGAATCACAGAGCCGTTGTTC
This sequence comes from Haladaptatus caseinilyticus, assembly GCF_026248685.1. NCBI lineage: Archaea > Methanobacteriati > Methanobacteriota > Halobacteria > Halobacteriales > Haladaptataceae > Haladaptatus > Haladaptatus caseinilyticus. Next base: position 247,613 of record NZ_CP111041.1, read on the forward strand.
CGTTCTTTCAACTACGGACATCGGGAGTGTCGGTGTAACAAGCCGACGAGCTTTCTCACGTCGCACGTCGGCGGCGAGGGGTTGTTCCCGAGCCCCCGGTGGACGTGTGACTTTAGAGTCGTACGTTTCGCTCCCGGTGTCGAGTTCAAGACGGGCGAGACATTCGCCCGGAAACCGCCCATCGAGTGTCTCATCGACGTGGAGTTCTACGGCGTCGGAAAGTGCCAAGATGTCGGGATCGGACAGCACGTCCGATGCGTGTTCTGCTTGCGTGAACTGCTCACGGACGAGTGCCGCCGCTATCGGGAATGGATAGGAGTACTGAGCCTCTTCAGGGGTTTCAGGATTCCGCGTTTTGAGATGTGTTGCCTCCTCGAAAGTATGAACACGAACCGTCTCGATAGCCGTCGAGTCGATATTGGCTGTCTTCATTAGCGATAAGGCGGCCGCAACGCCGGGCTGCACCCATCGGCAACACGGATAGGGTTTGAGGTACGCCTCCGTAACGTGATGGACGTCGCCAAATGGGGCGACACTGCCGGTATCGTCCTCGTCGAAGACCGTTCCTGACCCCGTAAACCCCGATTTGGCGAGGTGGGCGGATACAATGCCAACATACGATCCCCACCCGATTCCGTCCTTCGTCATACCTGGACGTTCGACCCCACGCATGATGGGTGTCCGAGGCGCGTGATACTCGGCGACGCCAAGCGCATGAGCCGTCTGTTCGGGCGAAAACTCACGTATTCGGGCGACGGCCGCGCCAGCACCGACCGCACCCCACGATCCGGTTCCGGTGTACACGCCGTCGATTTCGTGCATCGCCAGTCCGGCTCTGACGCCGACCTCGTAGCCGACGTAGACGGCATCGAGCAACGTTTCGACCGTCGCATTGGCCGACTCCGCTGTAGCGAGTGCGGCCGGAACGACGACTGCGGCTGGATGTCCCTTGACCTCTCGGTGGCCGTCATCGATGTCGAGGGCGTTCGCCGCCGTCGCGTTGGCTAGCGTCGCACCCTCCGACCGCACGCTTGTTCCGCTGCCGTCGAACAGTGTCGCGGTCGAATTACCGCCGAATCGGTCGAGTGCATACTGGCGGACGATATCGACTCCGTCCTGCCGATACCCAGCCGTCATCGCAGCAAGCGTGTCCAGAACCCTGATTCGGACTGCTCGCTCGACCGACAATGGAAGCTCACGGAGTGAGGCCGAGTGGACGAATGTGACCGCATCGGTCGTGTCTATCGTGTCCATGGTCATCTCAAAGATAGACAACGACCATTTCGTCTTCAACGGTCACGTCATAGGTGGCGACCGGGGGTTCGTCGGCGCTCGAACCACAGTCGCATTCGTCAGGGATGGACGAACAGTCGGCTTCGCTTTCCGTGGGCTCTTCATCGGCTGGTTCGACCGTGGTCTCGAACGACCGGGCACGGACTTTGTTGGGATTGAACACGGAACGGCCGGTTTCGATATCGAACTCCCAGCCGTGCCACGGACAGCGCAGAATATGGCCGTTGTCCTCCCAGTTTATCGCGCCGGTATGCTCGACCGACGTCGTGCCGGTCACCTTCCCCATGCACAAAGGCGCTCGCTGATGTGGGCAGTCGTTTTTCAGCGCGTAGTACTCGCCATCGACGTTGAACACGCCAACTGAGATGCCGTTCAGGTCAGTTATCGTTCGCTCTCCAGGTGGAAGCTCTGCCGCCGGACAGACCTCGAATCGTTTTTTCATACGTGACACCTCACTTGGCGGGGAGACTCGCCGGGTCGTCTGGGAGTCCGTACAGTTCCTGTGCGTTTCCAGCCATTACGCCGGCTTCCATCTCCTCGGGCATCGGTGGGATCGCATAGAGCGGTGAATCCGTGTCCCAATGAGGATAATCACTGGCAAACATAACCGTCTCTGATGCGTTCATCATCTCCAGAATTTGCAGAAGGTGCTGAGGGTCGTCCGGTTCTTCGATTGGTTGTGTGGTGAACCGAACCTGGTCTTTGACGTATTCGCTCGGCGGCTTTTCGAGGTACGGTACCTGGGCGCGGAGCGCTTTCCAGTCCTTGTCCATCCGCCAAAGGAAGTGGGGCACCCAACTGAGGCCGCCCTCGACGACGACGAAGTCGAGGTCCGGAAACGACGGGAGAACGCCTTCGGCGACGAGGCTCACGAGTTGGCCCATTGCGTAGGTACCCAAGAGCGTATGCCACTCGAAGTATGTCCGTGGATATCCGGCACCGGTCGGTGGTCGGGTGACACCGTGGCCCTCAGTGTACGGGTGAAGCGCGATCGGAAGCCCCATCTCTTCGGCCGCCTCGTACATCGGCCAATAGTACTCGTGACCGTAGGGGAGCTGTGCGGCCATCGGCATCACGACCTGAACGACGCGTGGATGTTGGCCGAGATTTCGAATCATCTCCGCCATTCGTTTCGGTTTCTGCGGTGCTGCCAGCAACGACCCGACGAACGGGCCGCCTTCAGACAGCCACCGGTCGATGGCCCATTTGTTGCTTGCGACGGCGAGTTCGGCCGCGTAATCGTCGTTCGGAAGCGCGGTAAGGTTGAGGTACGAATTGCCCGTCAGAATCGCATAATCGACCCCAAACTCGTCGAGATGTTGGTCTTTCATCTTCGGGATATCCGACCCAGGATTGCTCCCGTCGTCCGGAATGGCATCGCGCCGGGAGAACTCCGCTACGTTGTCATAGAGGATTTCTGGTGCCTGTAACCCCCGGTCTTTGTACTGGTCGGGGAGATACTGGATAACCTCCGATTCGTCTTTCCACCGCTGATGGATGTCACAGTCGATGAGCGTCGGTGCGCCATCGGTGGACCGTTGGGTTCGTCGTCTGGTCATCGATTGGAAATAGCAACTCGGGAAATCCCGTTATAGGTCAGGGCGAACTTGTAACGGATATATAACCCCTTCCGGATTCGCCGCTCCGCTAAAAGCCCTTGAGATGTAGGTGCGAAGGGCTACTGTGATGGCTTCGCTTCGAACAACTATGCAAAGATTCCGTACGGGGATGGAACCATGACGACCCCACGGGTCGCGACGTGCGAGTTCGAACCGAGTCTCGGCGAGACGACCGCAAATATCGAGTCGATCGCGGAACTGGCACGAAAATTGCCGAATACCGTCGAATTCGCCGTCTTCCCCGAACTCTGTGTGACCGGATACGACCTCACCGACGTTTCGAGTGTCGCCACTCCAGTTCCGGGACCGATAACGGACCGGCTCTCGACCGTGGTACGCGACTCCGGGGTTGCACTCGTCGTCGGACTACCGGAAGCGGACGGAGATACGGTGTACAATTCACTCGTGTACGTCGATAAAAGCGGTGTCTTGGCAACCTATCGAAAACGTCGCCTCTGGGGGGAGGAGGCGAAACACTTTCAGGCGGGAATCGGTCCAGTCACTGTCGAGACGTCCGTCGGCACGCTCGGACTACTGCTTTGTTATGACTTGAACTTCCCCGAACTGGCACTCGAATATGGACAGGAGAACTGTGACTTGCTCGCAGTGAGTGCGGCATGGCGGCAATCGTTCGAACGCGATTGGCGGCTACTGTGTCGCGCACGTGCACTCGATGAGACCTGCTACGTCGTAGCGTCGAATCACGTCGGAACACAGGCTGGCCGTCGTCACGGCGGGGAAAGCTGTATCGCGGGACCCCGCGGTGATATCGTCGCGAAGGCGACGGACGGCAACGAGGCTGTTTCTGCTGCCGTTTCATCGAGGACACTCTCGGAAGCGCGTCGAAAGAACCCGGTCCGAGAGAGTAGGGATCGTACCTCGATGCGGTCGGAGTAGTTGTCTGTGGTCCACTCATCGTCGAATTCTATGAGTATTTGACAACCGACCATGTGTGACGAATCGACTTCGTCGAAATTCGTGGACGAAAACAGAATGAGACGGCGGCGGACAGCATCCGCACCGTTGTGGATGGGACGGGAGTCGAGCACCTGTATCTCTCCGGGAGAAAGCATCGTCCAACCGGAAAGGCTGTGGTCGGAAGTACGCTGCAAAGAATTCTGTTCGATGCCACCGTTCCGATCACCATGATTCCAGCGAGCGCTACCAGATAGGGAGTTATCGTTCTGTCTTATAAATGATGAACTAATACGGGTCAACTGTTAGGCCCCTCTTTCACCAAAGACGGGGTATGCCACAGTCAGTCACACGACGAAGGTACCTCACGGCAGGAGGTGGTTTAGCCGCTACTGCCGGCTTCGGAGGGCTTTCGGGCTGTCTCACTCTCGCCACTGAGCTCGGGGGTGGGTCGATTAAAGTCAGCTCCAAGCGGTTCACCGAACAGGAGGTCCTGGGCTACATCGCATACGAGGCGCTTTCTGCGAACACCGATTTGACCATCAACGACCAAGTCGGCCTCGGCGGGACCACGACCAATTTTCGTGCACTCGATACCGACGAAGTACAGTTGTATTGGGAGTACACCGGGACCGCGTGGCAGACGCTTCCACCGCAGCACGACACAGTGATTTCGGACCCGAAGAAGCTGTATCGAAAGGTAAAGACAGAGTTCAAGCAAAAACACGGGCTGACGTTCCTCCAACGTGCAGAACTCAACAACACGTACGTCATCTTGGCGAACCCAGACTGGATGAAAAAGACGGGCGTAAAGACGCTATCCGACTTCTCCGATTTCGTCAAAAACGACGGGTCGAATCTCACGGTCGCACTGAACGCCGAATTTCAAAGTCGAGCCGACGGCTGGCCGGGACTGAGCAAACATTATGGGTTCGCTGACGACCTCGGGAACGTCACTGTAAACAACATCGGTTCTGGGTTGTTGTACCAAGTCATCGGCAACGGGTCTGCCGACGTCGGCGTCGGCTTTAACACCGACCCACGAATCATTCAGTTCAATCTCCACGTGCTGAGTGACGACAAGGGATACTTCCCGGTCTACAATGCAGCTCCGTTGGTCAACAGCGGAACGTTGGAGAACCATCCGTCGATCCGACCGCCGCTGAACGAGGCGAGCAACGGGCTCACGACTGACGTGATGCGACGCCTCAATAAGCAGGTGGCTATCGAGAAGAAAAACCCCCAGACGGTCGCGAAGGAATATCTGCAACGGAAGGAGGTTATCTGAATCAATGCTCGAAAGTCACCTTACGCTCTCACACGGGGTCACGCCGCTAGCGCTCGATAGTTACATGGAGTATATCGCGAAAAACCAGTCACTCCTCTGGGAGCTACTCATCAACCATATCATCGTCGTCGTCGACTCAGTGTGGCTGGCGCTGGTCATCGGCGTTCCGCTTGGAATCGTCGCTACACTCGACGATCGACTCGGGAAGGCCATTCTCTGGACGGCAGGGATGTTGATGACTGTGCCGAGCATCGCCCTGTTTGGCCTCCTCATCCCGTTCGTCGGAATCGGCAAGATTCCGGTCGTCATTGCGCTGGTGCTCTACGCACAGCTTCCCATCGTTCGCAACACGTACGTCGGTCTCACACAAGTCGACTCGGCGACCGTCGAGGCCGGACGGGGAATGGGAATGACTCGACGACAGCGTCTCCGGCGCATCCAACTCCCGCAAGCGATACCCGTCATCATGGCCGGCGTCCGCAACGCGGTGGTCATTCTCGTCGGTATCGCCGCAATCGGCGCATTTATCGGGGCGAACAACCTCGGAGACCCGATTTTCAACGGTATCAGCGAGGCCTATCCGGCGGCAATCGTCGTCTCGACTGTAGCGGTCTCGTTGCTCGCACTCGCGTTCGACTACGGTTTCGGCGTGCTGGAACAGTTGTTCCGGCTTCGAAACGGTGAGGACGTTGAACAAGCGCTTATCACGCGCATCATTCGGCGGTCGATAGCATGAACGATACACATGAGCCCAAACAGGAGGCAACGAGTATGATAACATTCGAAAACGTCACGAAGATCTACCCGGACGATACGGTCGCAATCGAGGACATCACGTTCGAGGTCGAACGAGGGACGACGACGGTTTTCGTCGGACCCTCCGGATGCGGGAAGACGACGACGATGACGTTAGTCAATCGACTCGAAGAGCCGACCGAGGGAGCAGTCTACTACGATGGAACAGACATCCAAGAGCTAGAGAAGGTCGACCTCCGACGGGACATCGGCTACGTCATCCAGGAGATCGGGTTGTTCGACCACATGACCGTCGGCGAGAACGTCGCGACGGTGCCCGAACTCCGCGGATGGGACGAAGCCCGCATCGATAGCCGTGTCGACGAACTCCTCGACTTGATGGACCTCCCGCCTGCGACGTACCGCGACCAATACCCGAACGCGCTGTCTGGTGGCCAACAGCAACGAGTCGGCGTCGCACGTGCGCTCGCTGCCGACCCGGACGTGATTTTGATGGACGAGCCGTTCGGCGCACTCGACCCGATTACGCGGGCCGAACTACAGGACGAATTCCTCGAAATTCAGGAACGCATCGACACGACCATCCTCTTCGTCACTCACGATATCAACGAGGCGTTGAAGATGGGCGATAAAATCGCAGTCTTCGACGTTGGCGAACTCGTTCAGTACGGAACACCGCGGGAAATATTGGAGAACCCTGCGAACGATTTCGTCAGGGAGTTCATCGGCGACAATCGGGCGCTCAAAGAGTTACAAATCACCCGTGTCGAGGAGATCATGCGCCCAGCAACGGTCGAGCGGGAAACGCAGGCGACCGCAGTCGATGGTGGGACTGATACCGAGACGGTATCAGTTGCGGACGTTCACGTGTCGCCGAGCGATAGTGCCGAGGTAGCGCTTTCTCGGATGATCGAAACGGATACCGAAGCTCTCCATGTGGTCGAAAACGGCGATGTCGTGGGGCAGGTCACCGAACGGGATATCCGTGACTATCGGTCCACGACCGAGGTGGGTGTGTAGTATGAGCGTTCTCGGAACACTCGATGCAGCGCTCACGTACATCCTCTCGCATTCCGATACGTTTCTCTCGTTGTTGCGGGAGCATCTCGCGCTCGTCCTCATATCGGTAGCCCTCGCCATCGTCGTCGCCATCCCATTAGGCATCCTCGCGACTCGAAACAAACACGCGAAACGTGTAGTGATGAGTGTCGGAAACGTTGCACAGACGGTACCGACACTCGCGATCATCGCTCTGGTATTCCCGCTGCTCGGCCTTGGGTTCCTCCCGTCGCTCGTCGGTCTGTTCACCTACGCGTTGTTGCCGATTCTCACGAACACTGTCACCGGTCTCGAAGACGTCGATGAGAGTACGGTCGCGGCGGCCCGTGGTATGGGAATGACCGAGAATCAGATTTTGCGAAAAATCAAGGTACCGCTCGCTCTGCCCGTTATCTTCGCCGGGATTCGGACGAGTGCGGTTCTCAACGTTGGAACCGCCTACCTCGCATTCTTCATCGGCGGTGGCGGACTCGGTGTTTGGGTGATCACCGGCATCTCCCTCTTCGATACGCCACAACTCCTTGCCGGGGCGATTCCGGGCGCGCTGATCGCAATCGGACTGGACCTACTCTTTGCCTTTATCGAACGACGACTTGGGACCGATACGGTCCAAGCACAGACGATCTCGACCGGATAGCTCGTTTTCGTCACATCGATACTAATTTGGAGGGCGAACCCCCTCTCACGAGCAGCGCACTATCTTCTCATGAACGCTAATATAGCATGGATACAGACGCTCTGAATCGACACAGTGAACTGTTAGAAGTAGTACCAAACTACATCTATCTGAGAGGTATCGATCGATATCTATATCATCTCACATAACGTATTAGATAGGTGATTATGCCGATTAACATCACCAGCATGCTCAAGCAAGGCTACAGCCGCAGTACCAAACGAAATGGGCTCATGCTCATGGGAATTATCTTCGTCGTTTCTGTCCTCAACGGCGTAGTAGGACTCAGTGTTGACCGATGGGTCACCAGACAGCAGTTTACACCCAGTGGTGTCCAGGCGGATCCGTCGTTGCTCGTCCCACCCCTTGGTGCGAGTATCGTCTCATTCGTGCTGGGCATCGCGTTACTGGTGGTAAGCATCGCGGCCATTCGCGTGTTCGTGAGCGATGAAACCGAACACCTTCCCCAAGAGTATTTCACTCGAAATATTGTGTGGGCAGGGGTCAATCTCTTCGTCGGGATGATTGTCTACGGAATCGTTGTCGGACTAGGCTTAGTCGCGTTGGTCGTTCCAGGTATCTTCCTGCTCGTGACGTTGGCGTTCTGGACGGTCTACGTGGCTGTCGAAGATCAGAACTTCATCACAGCGTTCCGCAGCAGTTGGAGTTTGACGCGGGGTTACCGCCTCAACCTCTTGTTCCTGGGTGTCGCAGTCGTGCTCCTCACAGTACTCGTCAATCTGGTCTTTGGTCTCGGAGACCTGGCAAGTGGCAGCTTCGCTGGCGATATCGTCGCCTTAGTGTTCGCACAGGCTGCGAGCGCGATCACGACGGTCTTCTCGGCTGCTGTGCTCGCAACAGCCTACACTGAACTTACCTCGCGTGACGATGAGGAGTTTGGTCAGACGAGCAGTGAGGACGCCACCGCTGGACGTCCTGCCGCCTAACACGGCTGATTTTTGAACAGGAATAGCGCAGAACCTTCTCATTAACCAAGCCACCACCCAAGATTCACACCGTACTGCTGGTGTCGTTTGATGAGCACGGCGTATTGAACGTCCGCACAGTACTTTATGTTCTGAATCCTGAATGTGGTAGGGGAAATCATGCTACACCTCTGTATTTAGCCCCTCTGTCTATACCCATCTAAACGAACCCAAGCAGACGAATGGAAGCTCAACATCGCACAATCCGACGAAAAAGGCATAACTCGATGTTCTCCGCAGTAGGAACGAGTCAACGGCGGTCAATCCTTGCAACCCTGAATGATGAGGACGCGGCGATGTCCGAGCAAGAACTCGCACTCAGGCTTGCAGAAGGTGATCAAAAAGTTCCAGAAACAGATGTTACCCCCGAAATACAAACCATCCATACGAATCTCAACCACGCCCAACTACCACTGTTAGAAGACAACGGCTTCATCGAATGGAACCAAGAGGAAGGAACCGTAACCACGACGGATCATCGTGCGTTCGAAGACCCACAGTTCGAGCGATTCCTCGAAATAGAGCACGACGAGGTAGACGATGCGTTGGCTGGGCTGGCAAACAAACATCGACGGCTTCTCCTCGCGATCCTTCGAGACACCCAGGAATCGATGTCGAAGACAGCACTGGCTCAAAAAATCCATCAACGAGACAACGAAGGGTCAAAATCTACTCAAACAGCGACCAAGGAGCTCGTTGTGATGTTGTCTCACGTTCACCTCCCCCTGCTGAGTGATGCCGAAATTGTCGAATACAACGAAGCCACGGGGCACGCAGTATACACCGAACATTCAGGGCTTGAAGAGCTAATCACACATTTTCACCGACCGTATACCCGAATCGTCACGAAGTTAGATCAGTTCTTAGGAGGATTGCTAACGACATATACAAAGGCGAGCAATCAGACAGCTGATCCCTTTGACTGGCCAACGTCTTGGAGAGATTCCACCCATGGCTAAATCACCCGAGTTGTGGGCATTCATTCTGTCCAATGCACTGTTATTCATCAGTGGAAGTATCTTGCTGGCGCTGAGTTTTCTCGCCTATTACCAAAACCCACGATCCAAATCCTATCGATATGCCACAACCGGCTTCGGAATTGTCGTTCTGGGTGGGATCGTGAGTCCAGTGTATCGGCTTCTCATACGGAATGACTATCAACTGAATGCCTCCCAACGGTTGCTCCTCCAATCCGGAAAAAACGTCTTGTTAGCAGTCGGACTAGGATTGGTCTTCTATGCGATCACCCGTCACGATCCCGGGTCGCCAACGATGGGCAATCAGGAATCGATCGAGATGGGTCTCGATGAGTTTGATGAACAGCGACATAATGAGTAAAAGTCAGTAAGTGAACGATCGTCGGTGGGGGAACTCGAGCCCTTCCCGACCCAGCCCGGATCGACTTAGTCTGTTGAGCCTCAAATCGCCTTGTTAGGCGAATCAAACGTGCTTTCGACAATATTCGTAAGCACACGAATTTCCCCGTAATTACGGCCACCAATCTGCTTTTGCTATTTGAACGCATACCATATCCATGAAACGGCGGGGGTTCCTTGAAACCGTGTTTGGAGGTGTCACGGCGGGAATTATTGGAAGCAAGCAATCCGTCGCTGCCACAGCCCAAATCCGTCCGGATAACACAAGCGGCACTGACGGAAGAAACGTAAACGACCGGATCAAGCCTATTTCGGTCAGTCTCAAAACGCTCGCGAGCGGGATGCAAGCTCCGATAGATGTCGCTTTTGCGCCGGATGCTGATCGGCGATATATCGCTGATCAGGATGGACGAATCTATGTACACGAATCGAACGGACTCCGCGACAAGCTGTTTCTTGACTTGCGAGACGCGATCGAGTTCGAGGGTGAAAAGGGACTCCTCGGTATCGCACTTCACCCTGACTTCGCGAAGAACCGTCGGTTGTTTGTCCGGTACAGCGCACCACGACGACCAGGAACTCCGGCCGACTATAGTCACACATTCGTTCTTGCTTCGTTCACGGCAAACCCCGATGGCACGCAAGCCCTCCGTGACTCTGAACGCCCAGTTCTGGAAATTCCTGAACCAGCGAGCAATCATAACGGGGGTTGTATTCGATTCGGACCGGACGGCTATCTGTACGTGGCGGTCGGTGACGGTGGAGGTAGCGGTGGGGGTATCGGCGTTCAGAGTACAGGTCAAAATGTGACTGAGGATCTTCTTGGGAGTATCCTTCGTATCGACGTCGATGGTCGAGATACGTCGACGGAATATACGATTCCCGAAGATAATCCATTGGTCGGCACAAGCGGTCGTGATGAGTACTATGCGTGGGGATTTCGAAATCCGTGGCGAATGTCGTTCGATGGGTCCGACCTCTTTGTCGGAGATGTCGGAGAAAGTCAATACGAGGAGGTAGACTTGGTCGTAAACGGTGGCAATTACGGTTGGAAGATCAAGGAGGGTACGGACTGCCTTGAAGACGGCTGCTCAGATACCGTACCCACAAATGTTCGAGGTGACGAACACCTCATCGACCCGATCATAGAGTATCCGCATTTTGGTAGGGATGTTAGCGGAGTTTCGGTTATTGGTGGCTACGTGTATCGTGGGTCGGACTTTCCGCTGTTGAATGGGACATATATCTTTGGTGACTATCTGGCGAACGGCCGGTTGTTCGCCGCGACGCGTTCCGAAGATGGCGGTATGTGGCCAACAGAATTGGTTGAAGTAGCTGACGAAGATAAAAGCAAGCTGGATCTCATCCTGTCATTTGGCCGTGACAACGATGGCGAAGTATACGTCCTTGCCATCGGAACCGACGGTGGTGGGTTCCATCGGTTGACCCCTCCCTGAATCCCTCGGTATACATTCAATTTCGTATACCAGACGGCCTAGGAAATGGAGTCACCACTTCCTATCATAATCCTTTCTGACGGCGAGGGGAACTACCCGCGGTCGGCTACCGCATCTGTGATCGGAATTATGTGATCGAGTCGATCGAGAAGTCACCGTCTGGAGAGCGCGATTTGGTTCTAACGACACTGTTCACATCATCTACTCACGAGATGTTACAGGAGAGATCCACCTTTCAGTGATCTATATTGACGTCCTTCAAGACGATATTCTGTAGTTTAAGCGGTTTCAACAGGAGTTGGCACAGTGGTTCCAGCAACATAGTAGCACGTGAAACTCTCCCCGCGGTAAACGACAGAGGATCCCACGCCCGATGACGCTGGATTGGGAACTCGATTTAGAACAGGATGCTATCGTAGGAAGCCGATGCAACACCACCGATGACACGATCACAGTGGGGACAAACGACCAGTCCAGAGGACCCGTTCTTCGTCTCACTGGTCTGGAGAAACCCGACGTCGTCATCAGTCGTAATCGTGCTATCACACTCGGGACATCGAGCACTGTCGATAGAGTTGAGCGGCATTTGTGAATGCAACAAAGTGGCCTAAATCAGTTTTTCTCTTGAGATAACGCAGACCTTCGAAACTGTATAATGTTCGGAACAGAACACCGAACTCGTGAATATCCGTGAAAAGCGTTCTGAGAGTCAGCACGTTGAGGGCAAGTACCTGCAATGCCCTCGGGCACGCGAAGAACGCCAAAACGAATGACGTGATGGTCACACGACTTGGCTATCGAGAGGCTGTAACCCACTATGGTTGTGTAGTAACGTTAGAACTGGTTCACTGAGGAATGACTGCGAAGATACCATTTTTGCGGGAATTGATCGTGTATCACTATGAGAGATACACAGTTGAGAGTGGGATATATTATAGACGCTATCTAAAATAGATGTAACACATAAAATACGTTAGTTATACATTTGTTATTTAACCAATGGATTGATATTCTACCGAACGTTCAGTAAACACATGGCATCCTCAGACCAAGACGGTGTGATTCAGGATCCATTGCACCAGCCGCAGCCTGAAGAATTGTCCACAGATAAGGCACAGCTCCGTAGACCGAGTTGGTACGCCGAGATGCGTCAAGAACAACCCGTGCGATACGATGAGGAGCGTAATCGGTGGGACGTATTCCGTTATGAAGACGTCAATGCCATCCTTCGCGATCACGAAACGTATACCACTACTTTTGGCAATACCACCGAAGGGAAGTCGATGTTTACGGAGGATCCACCCGAACACGGACGCCTCCGTAATTTCGCGAGTAATTGGTTCTCTCCGCGCACGTTGAGAGAAAAACGGCCACGTTTCGAAGAGATCGCTGACGAGCTTATCGATGAGATCGAGCCGGGGAACGTCGATATCATCTCGGAGTTCGCACATCCGTATCCAGTCACTATTATTGCGGAGTCGCTAGGGCTTCCGATCGAAGACTACGAACAGTTCATCGAATGGTCCGACGCGTCCTTACGTGTGCCCCCTCGAACTGATGACGATGAGATGGCAACCCCCGAAGAGCAGGAAACGGCGATTCGGGAGATGAGTCAATATTTCTCAGAACTAGTTCATGAACGCGCCGACGGGGATGGCAGCGACCTGATTACGATTGCCGCGACAAACGACGACTTGAGTCACAAAGAGAAGGTTACTTTCTGCCACGGAATCCTCGTCGCGGGGAACGTCACGACGATCAACCTCATCACGAACGCCCTCTGGTGTTTCGAAGAATTCGATCTAATCGACGATATCCGTTCGGGGGCAATCGATCGAAAGCAAGCGATCGAGGAGGTCCTTCGCTACCGGTCTCCCGCGCAGTCTCTAGTACGAAGAACGACGCAACCCGTGGAAATCGGCGGCAAGGAGATTCGAAAAGGCGAGTTGGTTACTGCGTGGACCGGATCTGCAAACCACGACCCAGCAACGTTTGATGCTCCTGAGGAGTTCCGTCCCGAGCGAAAACCGAATCGTCATATTTCGTTCGGGGGAGGCATTCACATCTGCTTAGGGGCACCCCTCGCTCGATTAGAAGCGGATATCGCTCTTGAGAGGCTTCTCGATCGATTCGAAGTCGTCGAACCAGATCTCTCTGATCTGTCTCCTCAAGCGACTCCATTCGGTCTCCAATCCCTCCCCTGCTATCTAGAGAAATAGAAACCTAACAGTTGCTCTGTAAGCCCAATACATCAGTATTCACGCGATGGCACCGTCGCTCGACTGATCTAGGTTCGTTTGGAGGTCGCACGTCGAATTGGGGATTTCGATCTTTCATATCCTACTTACCGACCGTTCAGCAAAGACGGTATCCGGGATTTGTCTTCGTTAGACTGTCAAACGCAGGTACAACAAAGGTTGAATGTAACGGTGTGAATTTCTCCTCGAGTCATAAACAGCTGTTACAAATTATCAATAGGTAATCTCCCCCTCGCCGTTCCAGCGAAGTGTTTTTGCCATCAAATACCCATTCGGTAGATAGAAGAAAAAGTGATACCGATGAAAGTGTGGGCGAAATGATGACATCGGATTCATCTGGAAGAGAGTGGAGCAAATCCGAAGAACGGATTATGGAATCAACGCATCGTGCACTACTCCGATATGGGTATGCACAACTCTCTATTTCGCGGATAGCCTCCGAATTGGACCAATCGAAAGCCTCCCTGTATTATCATTATGACTCGAAAGAGGACCTCTTACTATCATTTCTGGAGTACGTAACCGATCAATTAGAATCGAATATCTATACGGATAATGACGAACCTCCAAGTCAGGAACTTGAACGATTCATAGAGACGCTTCTTCCGTTACAACTTGACGATGATGAGAGCCAACTACGAGCTGCAATGGTCGAACTCCGTGCACAGGCAGTAAAAGACGAGGAGTTCCGTGAACAGTTTACGGAGATCGATGACCGAATCGTAGACCACCTCGAAAAGATCATTGATCGAGGGATTGACGAAGGCGAATTTCGAAACGTCGATGCCACACGAATTGCGGAACACATCTTTGCAACGATCAATGGGGTAATGTACAACCGAGCAACGACCAATCGAGAAAACGCATCCGCAGCAGTTCGCGTCTCGCTGTCATCATATGTCAACAAAGAGCTATATCGTTGATGGACGTGAAAATACGAATATTTTAGAACTACGACTTGCATTTAGCTACCGTGATTTCTAGACCGACCAGACTTCAAGCAGGAATGATCGCCGCCATCGTTGGACTGTTCCTCGTCACAGGTGGATTCCTCATGGGAGTTTGGGCGGTCTTCTACGGCATCCTCGTTTTGTTGGACATGGCGTCTGCCATGCAGATAGCGTTCGGTATTACTGTTATGACGCTGTTGACAATTGGCTATCTCGAGTACACACATCTCGAGACAATCGAGCGGCTTGCAGATGCCCAACCAGTAGATCGAGAAACGGCACCGGAATTATACAAAACGGCAACACGGGTCGCTGCTCAACTCGATATTCCTGTGCCGACAATCGCTATCTCAGAGCGTACTGCTCCCGAGGCACTAGCCGTCGGCTTCCGACCGGAAAATATCCATTTAGTACTTTCACTTGGAGCCATCAATACACTAAGCAAACAAGAGGAGATGGAGGCAGTAATTGCACATGAACTTGCTCATGTGAAAAACCGGGATGCAATGGTCATAACGGTCGTGTCGCTCCCTATTGTTCTCGCTGATGGATTGCGATCGCGAATCCTTACTGACGGTCTGAATACACGATTTGGGCAGCTAAAGGACATGGGATGGGGCGCAATCATAACGATCCCTCTTGCATTTCTGTCGAATATTGTCTGGACGGTTGGAAGAGCAATCATGGCTCGTTTTTCCAGAACCAGAGAGCTAGCGGCAGATCGGTCAGCTGTCGAGGTGACTGGATCTCCGATTGCCTTAGCCAGTGCACTCAAGCGACTCGATCAGGAAATCAGTGAAACGCCTGAGCGCGATCTCCGAGAAGTTTCAGGTGTTTCGTCGTTGTCGATTCTCCCACTCGAACCGAGAGAATTGGAAAAAGTAATGCTCGGGCCGGAGGGTGACATCGAACCGTCGTATTGGTGGCTCCGAAAACGCCTCCATCGGTTCCGTCGCTGGCTCTTTACAACTCACCCACCAACTGAAGAACGTCTCGAAATGCTCGCCCAAATCGAACGCAACCAATAGCGGGATATCTATTCAACTTTCTCGATTACTTCCCAATTCAAAGATTCGAGATCACCAACTCGTTCGGATCAACCGCCCAACGTTCTAGCCGATCAACCCACGATCACAATCCCTCACAGACAGCTTCTAGATCACGATATCCGTCTATCATTCGCACCATGCGACCTCCCCAATCGACACGTGATTTCCCAAGACAGGGACTGAAGAATTGTCACCGAAAGATGAGAACCATCAACACGAACACGAAAATTGCGACCAGCACGATCGTTCCGCCAGCAGCCAGTCCGTAGGCATACGAGAGCGTGATTCCAATGATAACGGCGATTTCGCCGATGATTACGCCTAGGACAATCGACTGGCGGAAACTCTGTGCGACCTGCGCCGCGGCAGCAACGGGAACGACCAGCATCGCCGCAACGAGGATGACACCCATTATCTGCATGGCCGCGACGACGACCAACGAGGTCAACACGACGAGCAATCGATTGTACCGTCGTACCGGAATTCCGGACACACGGGCCGCCGTCTCGTCGAACGTGACGGCGAACAGTTGTCGCCGCGTCACGCTGACGACACCGACCACCAACGCCGACAGCGCAACCATCACCTGGACGTTTTTGAACGTGACTGTCGCCAAACTGCCAAACAGATACTGGTCGATACCCACCGCGATACCACCGTCAGATACACTGATCAGGACGCTTCCGAGGGCGAATCCAGCCGATAGCACAATTGCCATCGATACGTCACCGTACGCGTCGGTGTGCTCCGCGAGCGCTTGAATTGCCAATGCCGCAACCACCGAGACTACCAGCGCGGTAAGATACGGTGACACAACGACGTTCAGGCTTCCAAGGAACAGCCCAACCGCAACTCCTGCAAAGGCCGAGTGAGCCAACGTGTCGCCGATGAGGGCCATTCCCCTGTGGACGAGAAATGAGCCCACGAGAGGTGCAACAAGACCGACACAAAGTCCGGCCACAAGCGCAAGGCGCATGAACCGATAGCTCAGCATCTCCCCAAGATCAATCATGGTCGTGGTGAAGTCGGCGCTGATTTGCACCGTACGCGTCGGTCAGCACGTCACTGGCTTCGAACTCGTCCGTGTTCCCGTGGAAGTATAGCATTCGGTTCAGGCAGGCAACTTTGTCCGCGTGTTCGGTGACGACGCCAATGTCGTGCTCCACGAGAATGACTGTCAAGCCGTCCTCGTTCAGGTCGTGCAGAAGGGCGTAAAACTCCTTGCGAGATTCGGCATCGACACCGACGGTTGGTTCGTCCAACACAAGAATCTCTGCGTCGGCAGCCACCGCGCGAGCAATGAATGTACGCTGTTGCTGGCCGCCGGAGAGTCGGCCGACCCGACGATCCGCGAGGTTGGCGATTCCAACAATTTCCAAGGCGTGTTCGATGGCTCTTCGATCTTTCTCCCCAGCGAAACCGAACCCGAGGTGAGAACTCCGACCTGCGGCGACGATCTCTCTAACCGTCACCGGCATTCCCGAAACCGCCGCCACGTCCTGCGCGACGTAGCCGACCCGTCCATCCTTTCGTCCCTCTTGAGGCGGCTGGCCAAACAGACGAACCGACCCCTCGTCTGGTTCGTATAGGCCGAGGACGAGTTCCAACAACGTGCTCTTTCCCGATCCGTTCGGTCCAACGAGTCCGAGAAACTCGCCGTTTTCAACCACTAACGAAACGTTCGAAAGCACGGGGCGATCACCGTATCCGAACGACATCTCTTCGATTTCGATGGCCGTCATTTCACACCAAGGGCCGTTTTCAGAGAGGGGAGATTGACCCGTTCCATGATTTCGATGTAGCCCCATCCTTTCTTATTCCATTCCTCGGTGACACCGGGTATTGGCGTAACTGGCAAGTGGTCTTTTGCGTTGGTTTCCGAAACGAGTTGTTTCGCGGCCCTGTTAGACTCGAACACCGGCGCGAGGATGTGCTCGATGCCGTGTTCCTCAACGAGTTTTTGCGCACGTCGAACGTCCGCAGGACTCGGCGAGGCATCCGGCGCGAGTCCAGTTAGCGCATGAATTTCGAAGTCATATCGCTCGCCGAGATACTGGAAGGCGTTGTGTCCTGCGACGAGAACTGTGCCTTGCTTCCTCGATTCGAGTTCGGATTGGAATTTTGCATCGAGTTCGTCCAGTTGATTTCGGTAGTTCGTCGCGTTTTCGGCGAGCACATCATCGGAGAGGCCGTCTACTTTCGAAAGACCGTCTTCGATCGTTGTAACTGCCTCTTTCGCCCGTTGCGGGTCGAGCCAAAAGTGGGGGTCACTCGTCCCATGGTTGTGTTTCTCTTCGTCTGTCCCATGATCGTGGTTTCCTTCGTCCGTTCCGGAGTCAGTTTCGTCCCCGTGGTTTTCGTTGTGTCCGCCTTCCTCCTCGTGGTGTTTGCTTTGTTTTTCTTCATGGCTCGGCGGAGATAGGAGGTCGATGTCGTGTCTGGCCTCGATAATGGTGCTTTCGGGGCGTTCGGATTTCACGTTCTCCACCATCTTGTCGGCCCACGGCTGAAATCCCTCACCCATGTAGACGAGGGCGTCGGATTGGAGTGCGTCCCTCTGCACTTGCGCCGATGGCTCCCACCCATGGCCGTGCTGCCCGATTGGAACCAAACTTTCGACGGTCGTGGCGTCTTCCGTGACATTTCGCGCGAAATCAGTCAAAACAAAAAATGATGTTCGAACCGTCGTCTGACTCTCAGTATCGTTGCCGGAAGAGGCACCGAGGCAACCAGAAACGGCTCCGCTTGTGATCATCGCAGTTCCGATCTCAAGAGCACGTCTTCGAGTGAGTGTCGTCATTGATTCGTTGTTAACGTTGATCTTCTAGTTAATAACTACTACTATACGAATTCGAGAAGTTATTAATAATGTCACTCTCCGATTCCCTCTATTTACCGTTATAATCGACTACCGTCGATATCGACAAATGACAACGATGTAGCGAAGTATCAAGGACGAAATTTCCACCCCAACGCGTTTCTCTAAATCGAAACTTCGGAGCCACGTCGACATTCTGCAGTCATTACTTTGCCTGCGAACGCATTTCAGAGGGGATAATTAGCTATCATCTCGGCGGCTATGACCGCAGAGGGGAACCATTTGTATCGACGTCGTTTGCTTCGAGCTAATGATTTACATGACCACTACGTCCATCTCAAACGATGGCAACTACTCCCCTTTCAGCAGAAACCACCCGCGACGTCGAATCATTTGTAAGTCAGTGGGTTCGTGACGAAGGTGTTCCGGGTGTAAGCGTGGCGATTGTCGACAAGACAGATGTCCTCTATACCAACGGGTTTGGGGCACGGAACCTGGAAACAAATGCACCAGCGACGCCAGAGACGCTCTATGGTATCGGTTCTTGCACGAAATCGATTACCACTGTAGCGATCTTGCAGTTGGCTGAAGACGGACAGCTCACACTCGATGATTCCGTCGATACCTATCTACCCCACCTCCGTGAAGTCAACGCCGACCCAATCACGATTCATGAGCTACTCACACATTCGTCGGGAATGCCCAGTGACGGCAGTCTTTCAGCCCTCATCACACGTCTCACAGGCCGCAGTGAGCAGGATCCAAATCAGCCATTAAGCAGTGATGACGATTTTCGACGACATATCGAGGGATCCGTCGATGAACGACTGACCGATCGTGACCGGTTTTTCTACTATAACACGGGCTATTATCTCCTCGGCGAAGTCATCGAATCAGTCACTGAGCAATCGTATGCAGGGTATATTCGTGATCGGATCCTCGAACCATTGGCGATGACTCGGTCGTTGTTTTCCAAAACGGACTTCGAGGCAGTAGAAAATCGAATGACACCATACAACCGGGAGGATGGAACAGCCGTCGAGGGTAAGCTAGCGTTCGATGAACGACTGTATGCCGCGGGCGGAATGATTAGTTCGGTCACGGAGATGGCGAACTATCTCCAGATGTTCCTTCGGGAAGGAACGTTCGACAATCAAGAGATACTCTCATCGGAATCGATCGACTCGATGACCAAGCCATATGCAACACGTGAGGAATATCTTGACGAGCGTGAACAGGGATACGGGTATGGCGTCGCCGTCGAGGCATTTCTTGACGATACACTGGTAAACCACGGTGGGATGATGGGGACGACGACAGCCTGGTTTGGCTATCTAGCCGACACTGGGATCGGTGTCGTAACGATGTGCAATACCGCTCCCGAGAAACGTCCCTCTGATTTAGGCAAGGCGCTTCTCGCCATTACACAGGATGAACCGCCATCAGCAGTGGTACCAACGTATATGCTTGAGCAGAAAGCAGAACCGTTGCTCGGAGAATATGCATCGTATCATGATATTCGAACGGCAACCGTCTCAAAGAACGATGGCGGCCTCAATATTTCGTTCGACGATCCAGGGTGGTCAGCCGATCACTACGTCTATCCCAAGCGGCTACAATCGGACGACTATCAGTACTCATTTATCACTGACACTGGGAAACAGGTGCCGGTAGAGTTCCACGTAGACGATGACGGAGTGAGTATGCTGTTTCAGCGGTGGCAGCTCCACAAACAGTGACGAGGATACGCTACATTAGAAAGAAAGACTGGCATGGGCCGGTCGCAAAACACTCAACGTGCTCTATCTATGTTCTTAATTCAGCTATCCTTGCTCAGTATGGACAGAGGCTCAGATCTCATTATCTGAGTATCAGACGCGCACGGTGGCATAACATACCTCGAATTCTACAGAATGGGTCGAACGCTGGCTGTACTACTTGATACACGATCCATCGCTTATTCAATCAGAAGTCATATCAAGTCTTTACTAGAGGATAGCCCACGAGATGGGAAGCTATGAAGGGCATATGGAACGACGTATGGACGGTATTCGATGTTCGAACTGCCCCCTGAAACAGTCGTTCGTCCATCGTTCTGCGCTTTTCTATTAGTTCTAATTCCGCTATTTATAAGCCGACTCAATCTGTTGGATATGCTCTCCCGAAGCCGCTGGCTCTCATTTGCAGGTGGTGCTTCGGCAGCGTTTGTATTTGTTCACGTATTTCCTGAACTCAGTGAGGGGAGCCGAACTGTAAAGCAAGCAGACCCGTTTTACGTGATTTCTGAACAGCACGTCTATGTTGTTGCTCTTGCTGGGTTTACCCTGTTCTATGGACTCGAACAATATGTTCAAGATTCACCCATACATTTTGGCGACAGCCAGAACGGTCAGGGGAATGCAGGTACCTTCTGGGTACAATTGGGTCCCTTTGCCTTCTATAGTTGTCTTATTGGATATCTACTCTTCCACCGGCACCAGCCGGGTCTGGACAGTCTGGTCTTCTTCGCTATCGCGATGGGGCTTCACTTCATGGAAACCGATTATGGCCTCCGCGAAATCCATAGCGAATTATATGATCATATCGGCCGGTGGATACTGGCAGTAGCAACAGCGATTGGAGCGACGATTGGAGTTTTGGTTAAATTCAATGATGCCGTGGTTGCAATTCTGTTTGCTTTTTTGGCTGGCGGTGTCGTTCTTAACGTGACCAGAGAGGGACTTCCGGGGGAGCGTAAGATTCGGTTTCGGGCTTTCGTGACTGGCGGAACGGTCTATACGGTATTGCTACTTCTGAGTGGGTTGTGATTTGAGACATCCTTCGTGGCGATCGAGCGTACAATCCTATTGTACGTAGAAGTGAGCGGAATACAATATCCCGGAGCAATCACATACAACCCCAATCCAGCGGATCGCAGAGGTTGGATTCATCAGCGACGAAATTGCACTCGATTAGTGGATCGCTGGCGAATGAATCGAGCGCGAACGTACTACCAGGATGGACTAGCCAACAGGAACTAGCAATGGTGCTTCTCAAATTAGCTACCCACACACCGCGATATTATTGACCTCGTCCGAGTTCGCTACGAGTGCGTCTATGAATGAGGGTCTGGCATTTCTAACACGATCGGTGGTTATCAGACTAATGATGTAATGGTCGCATAGCCCAGCTACCGAAAAGTGGTGACCCACCACGGCTGTACGGACAAAAGCGATGGCTATCGTATTAGCAAACGACCATCACAGCGTGTGAAAATTACTTTCTGACCGTATAGAACGCTGTCCCCTCCATAAGACGTCGTTGTGTCCGCGATATAGTTACTGACCGAACTGTTCCGTTTTCAACAGTGGCTGAGACGGACATAGTCCCTTGTGGATGACCGAGTACCACTTCGCTTCCTGCTGGTGTCGCAACTGTATTCGGAATTGTTCCAGGAAGCAACGTTGCTGCTGCCGTACATGCCGCACCAGTCACTGCATAGATTGGGTGGAGATATTGCATGCTCATGATACGGGCGCTAACGTCGATTTGATCGTCGACAACGCGTCCAGATTCTGTTTCATACGATTGAGGTTCAGAAACGAATGCAAGCTTCGGAAAACCAGGGGATTCCTGTGTTGCGTCGTCGGGGTCAGCGACGAGTCCAAGCTCAGCACAAACGTGGGCCCGAATCCGTTCGATTCGTTCGAGAAGCTGCTGATCGTTGTCCACTTGTTCTGGCGCTTCGGTTCCACTCAGATTGAGGTCAGACGCCTGAAGGAAAACGACGGGCGTCGTCACATCTAGTACCGTTGCTTCGATTCGTTCGAATGCGGTTTCGATCGGTACCGTCGGCCCTCCAAGTGGAAAGAGCGATCCTGTTTTCGATCCACCTGGATCGAGAAACGTCGTATCGACACGGGCACCGTTTCCGGGAACACCCTCGATAGAGAACGAACCGGACGATACTGTTTTTGAGTCGTGAACTGGAAACGACTGTTCGAGTGCCGTCTCTGTGTTCGTATTGTAGAGCGAGAGCGATACACGCCCATCATCGTCGGGAACTGCTTCGATGAGCCCTTCGTCGTACGCAAACGGCCCGACTGCTGTCGTCATATTGCCACAGTTGCCTCCGTAATCGATCAGTGGCTCCGTAACACCGACTTGCCCGAAGGTGTAGTCGACGTCCACAGTAGGCCGTGAACTCGGGGAAACGATCATCAGTTTCGATGTCGTGGAAGTAGCACCACCGAGACCATCGACTTGTCGTGGTTCATGGCTCCCGAAGAGCGAGAGTATCGCCTCATCGTGGTTCGTCGTGGGAAGTTCACGACTAGAGACCAAGACTCCCTTACTTGTACCGCCCCGTACCAACGCACAGCGAATTGTCTCTTGAGACATTGTTATTATCGTTCGAAAGAGGATTTATTGTTGAATTACTGATTAGTTGTTTGCCGATGCAATTGATCGAATAAGGGTCGCACATAGGGCCCAGCGATTACGAGCAAAATCATTACGACGAGCGCGATTCTGAGCGGGGTTGCTAAGAAAATTTCAAAGCTTCCTCCACTCAGTTGGAGTGACCGATACAGGTTTTCCTCGGCGATTGGCCCGAGGATGAGCCCTAAGAGGAATGCTACGAGTGAGTAATCATAGGACTCCATCAGATATCCGACAACGCCCATTATCAAGACGACAAAGACGTCGATGTAGTTCGAATGAAGGGAGTAGGTGCCCAAAAGCGACAGACAAACGATAATCGGAATGATCAGATCGGTGTTGATCGTCGTGATGTATCCTGCCCATCGTACCACGAGAAGTCCGAAGACGATAATCACGAAACCGCAGAGGATGAGCGTCGTGAAGATTGAATAGGTAAGTCCAATTTGTTCGTCGAACAGCGCGGGCCCTGGACGCAACCCATGTAACATGAGCGCCCCAATGAGTACCGCGGTTGTCGTACTCCCAGGGATTCCAAACGTCAGAGTTGGTATCAATGCGCCACTCACGGTTGCGTTGTTGGCTGACTCCGTGGCAATGACGCCGTCTTCGGCACCGCTTCCGAACTCGTCCGGATCCTTGCTAGCCCGTTTTGCTTCACCATACGCGATGAACGTCGAAACAGAGCCACCGGAACCAGGAATTGCACCAACCAATAGCCCAATACTGGACGATTTGAGTAGCGTAATTGGATGTGAAATCACTTTTTTGACACCTGATTTCACGCTTCCGCTGACATCGACATCACCCTCCCGAGAGATACTGCCATCTCGAAGACTGAGGCGGAGCATCTCGGAAATGGCAAAAATACCGATGAGTGCGGCGACGAAATTGACGCCATCATAGAGACCGAGCATTCCGAAGGTGTATCGTTCGGTCACCGACATCGGTGCAACACCGACGGTGGCTATCAAGGCGCCGAATCCACCCGCCATCATGTCCTTGAGGAACGATCCATCAGAGACGACGATGATGAGTGACAGCCCGAATATTGCGACCAAGAAGTACTCCGGTGTTCCGAACATCAACACCAAGGTGACCATCACTGGCATCAGCAGAATGATCACAATCGCACCAAAGAGGTCTCCAAGCCCAGATGAGAGCGCCGAGATCGTGAGCGCGTCGATTGCACGCCCTTGTTTTGTCATCGGATAACCCTCAAGCGTCGTTGCAGCCGCCGACGAGTCACCAGGGACGTTGAACAG
Source organism: Haladaptatus caseinilyticus (assembly GCF_026248685.1). Taxonomy (NCBI): domain Archaea; kingdom Methanobacteriati; phylum Methanobacteriota; class Halobacteria; order Halobacteriales; family Haladaptataceae; genus Haladaptatus; species Haladaptatus caseinilyticus. Next base: position 271,797 of record NZ_CP111041.1, read on the forward strand.
GATCGACGAGATACTGCCCCCATACATTACCCCGTTATAGATCGCCATGAGGAAGATGATTGCACTCGTACTCTGCATCTGCAGCGTAAATGGCATCGCGATAGCAACGGTCAGTGCGCCACCAACGCCCGGTAGCGCACCACCGAGTATCCCGATGAGAACGCCCAGCAGAATGAGCATGATATTTGGCCAGCTAAAGACCATTCTCGTCGCATCGGCGAGAAGACCAATATCAGCCATCAGAATCCTCCCGTCATGAGGTCTAGATTCATTATGATCATGAATCCGTAAGCGACGCTGGTCATGATTGCTGTAAGGGCGATTACCTTCCAGAGAGGTTGTTTATTGTACAGGAGGTATAGGAAGACGAAGAGTGGCGTCATCCAAAACAATCCTACAACGAATCCACCAAGCACATAGCCTCCGATCAAGAGGCCGAGGACAACCATCGATTCGATAGATATCTCCTCATCGGATTCCGATTCGGAATGGCCTCCACTGAGCACTACTTTTTCACTCCGCTTCAGGCCAATGCCGAGATGAGTCACCACCAGTTTCAGTACGCCTGCAATGAGTATTGTTCCGGCCGTTAGACGTGGAAATAGACGCGCTGAAGCGGAAAAATCCCCAGCAGCGACGAACATGTATCCAGCAGTACCAATGAGCAACCAGAAGAACACTGGTTCGCCATCAATCGCCTGGATTACATCTACGATAGGTGTCACCGGGTTGCGTTCGATTATTTTTGTATTTTCTTCGTTGCTCATGACTGTATGTACTGGCTTGCTGATTCTGCAGCGATCTTTCCGTAGACTGCTGCATTCGTTTGCGCTGTCCCACCGGGGTAGTTGTCATAGAACAATTCACCAGTGCTATTTCCTGCAGCATACAGGCCGAGGATAGATCGATCGGCAGTGTCGATAACGGTCCCGTCAGTATCGATTTTCACACCGCCGAAGCTGAAGGTGATACCTCCAGTTACGGCATACGCATAATATGGTGGCTCATCGATTGGGATTGCCCAGTTCGACTTTTCCGGCGAAAGTCCAGTGGTACTGTTTCCGTCAAGCGTCTTTGGCTCGAACTCGTCAGGGTTACACGAATCGTTAAACTCGCGTATCGTTTCGACACCGGTTCTCGGATCGCTACATCCAGTGGCTTCGAGAAGCTCTTCGAAGGTATCTGCACGAATCGGATTTGATGGGCCGGTTGCTCGTACTAGATCATGGATTTTCGAGTCAAGTACGATGTAAGCGACATGATTCGGCTGTTCGAAGATGAGACGACCAAATTTCGCGTACGTGTGTGCTCGGGCGTCTTCACCTTCATCCACAAACCGCTCACCATGATCATTGAGGATGACACCATATTGATAGCCGTCAACACGATTAGCACCACCTTCTACATCCGGAGATGCTGCATCAATGAGTGCCATATGAGCACCACCCCACTGGCCAACGAGATTTGCACCCGCCGACTCTGCCATCATTAAGGCTTCTCCCGTGTTATACCGGCTGCCCCTGACATTCATTTCATCGTAACCACGACCATAATAGCGGACGCGTTTTTCATCGCTTGAGCCATAGTCACCTGCTGCTAAGATGACCGCATTACTGTTGAATCTAATTTTGCCATCAGGTCCCCGTGCAGTAACCCCAACGACCTCCCCACTTGATGAGCGATGAAGCGCTACTGCTTCCGTTTCAAACCAGAAATCAGCTCCTTCATTTTCAGCAGCCTCGGTGAGTGTCGCGACATATTTTTCACCATCAAACCACGTTCGAGCAGCAGTGTAGCCCACTGCAAGTGGCTCCATTCGCCAATCGACACCTGCGGCAGTTAGCCACTCTACGGTCTCACCAGCATTCTCGACGAGGACAGTCGCCAACTCATCATCTGCCTTTCCATTGGTCTGGTTCATGATATCACGGTAGAAATCCTCTTTCGTGTAATCGTCAACGGCGAATTCATAGCCGTATTGTTCCAGCTTCGTCCCGACGGATGGAACTCGAAAAGATTCACTAAACCGTGTATGGCCACCTTGGTGTTTCTCAGGCGCCTTTTCTAACACTGCAACAGAGTGATCCAGTTCAGCTGCACGAAGTCCGGCAACAAGTCCAGCAGTTCCGCTTCCAACGACAACGACATCGTAATCTTTTGTGGGAGTATTTTGTTTCATCTTGTTATTCATTTGCTACCTTGTTGATGTTCACTTTCTTTGGAATGATTTCAATAGATTCCGTGAGTGCTTTCTTCGCCGCCTTATGATCACCAAATTCGATTACGTTGCCAGTGTTTTCCGACCATTTTTGTACCGAATCACTCTGCAGGGCTGATTTTACAGCGTTTTCAATCGTATCTCGCTTTTTTGTATCAGTCCCTTTCGGAAGGAACATACAGCGGGTCAATTGACCAATATAATCAATGCTCGGCAGCCCCTCGTCCGATGGCGATGGTGCATTCTTGAAGACGTTACTTCCCTCACTCGACAAAATCGAGATCGGTTCCAGATCGCCAGATTCGACAGCACTCATCGCAGCAGTATCCGTCGTTGCTACGACAGGCACTTCACCAGAAATGGCGGCTTTGATGGCTGGACCTCCACCATCATACCCGATATACTTCTCGTAGTTCAGATTATACTCTTGTTGCATCACATTGGCTGCAATATGAACAATCCCACCACGAGCGAGCCCGGAAAACTTGGAAAGGTCACCGGATTTATACCGATTTGCTAAATCCTTCAACCCCTCTATCTCGAGTTCGGGACGTGCAAAAATCGCGTAAGGAGTCCGAGCGTACGTTGCAACTGGAACGAGATTCGTGATATCCCAACTCGGATCGTGAACGAGATACGAAATCGGTGTCGAGGGGGGATTAAAACCACCGAACGTGTAACCGTTTGGTTTTGATTTGAGAATTTCCCCGGATCCCTTTAGGGAGGCTGCCCCAGGGACGTTCTCGATTGCGATGCCAACACCGAGTTCGTTGCCGATTTCGGGGACTACTTTTCGAGCATAGGTATCAGTGCCACCACCTTGACTGAATGGCACAATATAGTTCATGTCTTTACTCGGGAATTCCGAATTCCCAGTACTTCCTGAGCATCCTGCGAGGAAGGTACTGCTTGCTACCGTTCCGGCCAAAAATTTTCGCCGTGAGAGTGGGTACTTGGTACCAGTCATCAACACCCACGGTCAATTGAGAACTAACGTTTAAAGATTTCCCATACTGAGACACATGTTTACATAATAAAAATTCGGATATCGTAAAAGAGCTACTGATACTTTAGATCTAGCTCAATTTCGTTTGCAACACCGAGCACAATATTAGGAATTTCTTCATCAAACCAATCCCCGGTCAGACGATGTGCGGGTCCTGAGAAACTAATCGCTCCGATCGGTTCGTCTTCATGTGGCTGAATTGGCGTACCAACCGCACGAAGTCCCGTTATTGATTCTTGTTCGCTCGTCGCATATCCAGTATCGCGAATTGACCGAAGTTCGGTCAGTAATTCATCTCGATTCGTGATCGTTTGTTGAGTATAGTCAGGCATTCCCCAGCGATCAAGAATTTGATGAACTCGTTCTTTAGGTAGATGTGCAAGAATTGCTTTACCTGCTGAACTTGCATGAAGATGAATTTTCTTTCCGATGTGAGCATCGACATGGACAGCATTTTCACCAATAGATGTATGGATATAATATCCTCGACCATTTTCCTCGACGATAAATTGAACCCGTTCACCTGTTCGCTCAGCTAAATCCTCTAACTTGTTGATTATAAAGTCATATTCACGCTTTCGTTTGCGAGCATGTCCACCTTTATTTAGAAATTCCAAACCAACGTGGTACGCACCATCTTCATAGGTAAGGTATCCACGATTTTCGAGTGTCTTCACATACCCGTGAATCGTACTCTGTGCTAAGCTAAACTCCTGAGCGAGTTCTTGGATGTCTGCACCTTCCCTTCGTTGAATCGTGTCAACAATATCAACAGCAGTTTCAATCGTTTTTAGCGGTCGGCTTGGGGAAGAACTAGAGACCATAGGGAAACGATACCAATACACAGTATTTACAATTTGTGAATCAATGAATGTAGACGAAAAGAAACGTTACGATGGAAAATTGCGAATTTGAGATGGAATATAGATCAAAACTCCGTTTACAATATGTGAGAACGAGAAATTTAAAATGTAATAGAGCTTCCCAAATATTTGGGCATGGTGGAAACTATATTATTAATAATAACCCATATGTGGAGAACTAATCGATTAGTATGAGACGAGTATCGGAAGAGGATTACAAATTTCGAATAGCGCTAACACCTTATATTCAGACGTTTGAATCCAGAATTAACGCCCTATAGATTAATTCATCAAATTTTTACTAATTTTAAATTTTTTATTTTTGAAATAAATTGCGCGCAGATGGTGATCAGAAAGATCGAGAGTGAAGAAAACATAGCCTTGGAACCAAAATTCTCGCATCGACACCCGACTACCTGAGGGGGATCATATTCTGGAGTATGTACTGCGTACAGATCCACTCTTTAGATTCCGGAATCCATATTTGATATCTTACTCACCAACTGAAATGACGACGTTCCCTCGTTTGTGCCCTGTATCGACATATCGGTGAGCGTCGGCGATATCGTCCAACGAATACTGTCTATCGATCACGGAATGGAGTTCTCCCGCCTCGATGAGTTTTCTCAGGAACCGAAGATGAGCGGCCTTTTCGTCCGGTGATTTCAACCCGGTAGCGGTGAAGACCGCCCGTTTGCTGCCGAATAGCTTTGTCCATCCCATCCGGAACAGGATTGCAGATGACGGAACCGTCGTCAGGTACATTCCGTCTCGTGTGAGCGACTCTTTGCACCGCGAATACGAACTCTTGCCTACTGCGTCGAATATGATATCATATTTTTCACCCATCGTCGTGAAATCCGTCTGTGTATAGTCAATGACCGTATCGGCACCGAGCGATTTGACCAACTCATTGTTTCTCGTACTACAGACGCCCGTGACCTCCGCCCCGAAGTGCTTGGCAAGCTGGATCGCAAAGGTTCCGATCGATCCGGATGCCCCGTTGATGAGGATCGATTGACCACGGTGAATATCAGCCGTATCTCGAAGAAACCCCATTGCCGTGAGTGCTCCATCACAGACGGCGGCAGCTTCGCCATCACTCATATTAGACGGCAATGCTGCAAGCGCCCCGTCTTCGGGGAGACAAATGTATTCAGCGTGCGCACCACTGTCGGGAGCAGCTGTTCCAAACACCCGATCGCCTTCAGCAAATCGTGTGACGTCACTACCTACTGCTTCGACCTCCCCAGCTAGTACATCACCCAGGATGGAGTCCGGTTTGCTGAGGCCACTGAAGAACCGCACTAGAAACGGCTTGCCTTGCCGAAAGGCGGAATCCGATGGGCTAACCGTCGTTGCATTGATCCGAATCAGTATCTCGTCGTCTTTGGGTGTCGGTTTTGCGACCTCTGTAACTCGAAGTACATCGGGGGACCCGTATTTAGTGGCCACGACGGCTTTCATTCGAGCATCGGTCTGCGCCGATCGTTCGGTGGTACTCGTGGTCATATTGACCCCCTATACGGGAGCAAACATCCTAAACTAGCAGTACATCACGCCAGGTACAGAGTGTCTTTGAAGCGTATTTAGAATGTAAGCTGCTACTTTCGATGTAGATGAAACTAGTTCTCACCACTCACTTCGTTTCAGCGAATTACAACGTCCACTGGAAACTGTCTGCTGGTAACATAGGTGCTACCTCGAAACGTTAAAAATCCCGTCCAATGCATATCCGTCGATTATCTCCGAAGGAACGATTGCATACTCCTAAGGATGATTTCGAACTTCAAAGCCGATCGATCGTTGCCAATCGCGAGAAATCACATCAGAGGGTATAATAAACGTCTTTGTCTTTGGGAGGTTAGATAGTTAACAAGCGTCGAATATGTATCTCGTTTCTAAACAGCAAAGCTGGGTCCGAACCGGCATCCGACCGTCCTTCCGCAGACACGTGGGTACCGAATAGTGCCATCTTCCACAACCATCCTCGATTCATCGGACGTCTTGCTCGTCGGAACGAGCGAGTGGATCACACGATTCGCTACGTTGCTCAAAACACGAACCGATGCAACTACGCAACGAGTTCAGACCAAATCGAAGGCGCTTGCGGTCTTCCAGTCGCAGACCATCGACTGCCTCATCAGCGAATACACGCTAAAAGAGACGACCGGCATCGAACTCCTCAGAGCGATCCGTAAGGAGACCACCGCACTCCCAGTGATCCTCGGCACGACGTCCGGAAGTGAGGCCATCGCTAGCGAGGCTATCGGGGCCAGGGTCACTGACTACATCGCACGGACGGATTCAACCGAACAGATGGTTGACGAGCTATTCGATCGAACCGAACGGGCAGTCCGATCCGCACAGCGATCGGCCACCTTACGGGAACGCGCCAGACAGTTCGATGCGATCTTCAGCGATTCGCGGACGGCGACGTGGGTGCTCGATACGGATGGCGCCCTCACCCGGGTGAACCAGACGGCACGGGAAATGATAAATGAGGACGTCGAAACCATCGTCGGCGAGCCATTCTGGACACTTCCATGGTGGTCACAGACCGACGCGACAGAAGTGGAAGTCCGACAGATTGTAGAAAACGCACGTGACGGTACATTCGGTAATGTCGTCGTCTCTCAGCCGCCCTATATCGACGACTCGCGCGTGATCGATCTCTCCGTTCGTCCGGTTGAGAACGAACGCGGCAATCTCGTCTCAATCGTCGTTGAAGGCGTCGATATCACGGATCGCGTCGATCTCGAGCGGGACCTCCGTCAATCCGAGGAACTCCACCGAGTAACGCTCAACAACATGACCGATACCGTCCTCATTACGGACGAAGTCGGGGAATACACCTACGTCTGTCCCAACGTTCACTTCATCTTCGGGTACACGGCTGCAGAGATTCGTGAACTAGGCCCCATCGACGAACTCCTCGGCGAGGACCTTTTCGACCGCGACGAACTCGCAAAGAAAGGCGTCCTCAAGAATATCGAAACGACGGCGACGGACAAAGCCGGTCGTGAACACACGCTTTTGGTCAACGTTCGCGAAGTCTCGATTCAGGACGGAACCCTCCTCATTAGCTGTCGAGACATCACAAAGCGCAAGCAACGGGAGGAGGCACTTGCAACACTCCACGAGACTGCCCGGGATTTTCTGTATGCCGAAACCCACCAGGAAATCGCCCAGCACGTTATCGATGACACGCCCGGTGTGCTCAATTTCGATGCGAGTGCCGTCTATCTCTTCGATGCTGATGCCAACGAGCTCAGACCTGCAGCACGTTCCGCGCGGATGAAAGAACTGTATGGACCGCTCCCAACCATACATACCAACAGCGAAACCCTCCCGAGTTACAGTTTCGTCGAGGACGAGTCGCTATTCTTCGACGACGTCCACGACGCTGACCGGCTCGAAAATCGGGCGACAGACCTCCGAAGTGCGGTTTACATTCCACTTGGGAACCACGGTGTGTTCATCGCGGGCTCGAACGAAGTCGGGATCTTTGACGATGTGACCAGAGAATTGGCGGATTTGATCGCGGCGACTGCTGAAGCAGCCCTCGACCGCATCACGCGGGAATCACGGCTCCGGGAGCAAGACCGGACACTCCAGACACAAAACGAACAACTGACTGCCTTGAATCGCATCAACGAGACGATTCGAGAGATCGATCAAGCCCTCGTACAGGCTGAAACACGCGAAGAAATCGACCATACCGTCTGTGAGCTGCTGACCGCCGACGATCGATTCAGGTTCGCCTGGATCGGGACGGTCGATCCAACGACCGACACCGTCGACCCTCGAGCCTGGGCAGGGGTCAATCAGGGGTATCTGGATAGCCAGCGATTCACTGTCGCAGCCTCAGGGACGGACCCCGCCGGACAAACCGCGGCTGCCGGCGACGTGACGATGATATCTAACGTCGCTGCTGGCCTTCGCGACGAAGCATGGCGAAAGGACGCACTCACCCGCGACTATCTCTCGGTGTTGAGTATCCCGCTCGTATACAACGAGCTCAGACACGGCGTATTGACGGTCTATGCACCGACACAAGAGGCGTTCGACGACACCGCAAAGGCCGTCCTAGCCGAGCTCGGCGAAACCATCGCGTCGGCACTCAGTGCGATCGAACGGAAGAACGCACTGCTCACGACGTCGATGACCCGCGTCGAGTTCGCCATCGACGACTCGACGTTCATCCTTTCACGACTTGCGAAGGACACGGCGTGCACTCTCTCGTATCAAGGTGGTGTTCAGCAATCCACCGAGGGAAGTTACGTGTTCGTCACGGTCGAAGATGCGTCTCCGGAGGATGTCGCTAAAGCCGCATCACAGCTGGTCGCAATCGACGACGTACAGCAAATCAGTGCAGATGGTACGGGTGGCGTCCTTCGGTTGCGGCTCACACAGCCGTTTCTCGCCTTAGAATTAGCCGATCACGGTGCTGTCTTCCGAGAGGCGACTGCCGGTTCGACCACCACAACGCTCGTCATCGATATCCCGGATAGTATCGACGTCAGAACGATCACACGACTCGTCCGTGAGTCATTCTCCAGTGTCGAACTCCTCTCCAAGCGGACTCTCGACCAAGCGATCGAACACGACCTCTACTCGAAGTTTCTCGAAAAGCTGACCGAGCGACAGCTCGAGGTGATTCAGACAGCTTACTACAGTGGCTTCTTCGAGTCGCCACGCGAAAGCACGGGAGAGGATATCGCGAGAACACTTGGAATCTCTCCACCTGCCTTCTATACGCATGCACGCACAGTTCAGCGCAAACTGTTTACGACACTCTTCGAAGAGAATAACCTCGCCGTCACGCCCTCTTCAGGGCAGGTTAAATAACAAACCACTCCCTCTGTGGAGAGTTTGGTAATTAACACCCGAATATTCCCTCATACACTTATTACGCTCTTGTAGAGTGCCCCAGAACGCCTGTCGGTGCTCTTGATCTACTATGAGAGATGTCGAAACCAATCCAGACGCGGAACGTCCGTACGAGTGCTTCGAATGTGGGAATATCATCATTGTTGATAGCAACCCAGTCTCGTGCCCAGACTGCAGCGGACCGATGCGAAATCGACAGACACCCCTTGAATAACGATGGCATCGACATCCAATAGCAGCCACGACGAGTCCGGAGAGACGCCGTCAGGGTCATCCACATCCGAATCCGCACTCGAAACGGCCCGTCGACAGCTGTATCATGCTGCTAATTATCTCGATATCGATCCCAGTATCGTCGAACGACTCAAGTTTCCAAAAAAGGTTCACGAAGTAACGGTTCCGATCAAACGAGACGACGGAACTGTTGAGGTGTTCACCGGCTATCGAGCACAACACGACAGTGTCAGAGGGCCATTCAAAGGTGGGCTCCGATACCATCCCGAAGTGACCCGGGACGAGTGTGTCGGACTCGGCATGTGGATGACCTGGAAGTGCGCTGTCATGGATCTCCCGTTCGGTGGTGCCAAGGGTGGTGTTGCCGTTAACCCCAAGGAGCTGAGTTCGGCGGAGAAAGAGCGACTCACCAGACGGTTCGCACAGGAACTTCGGGACGTTATCGGCCCCAACCAGGATATCCCAGCCCCAGACATGGGGACGGATCCCCAAACGATGGCGTGGTTGATGGACGCCTACTCGATGCAGGAAGGCGAAACGACACCGGGTGTCGTCACCGGCAAGCCACCAGTCGTCGGTGGCAGTGAAGGCCGTGAAGAAGCTCCGGGACGGAGTGTGGCGATCATCACGCAACTGGTTTGCGAGCACTACGACCGCCAACTCGATGAAACGACAGTCGCGATTCAGGGTTACGGGAGTGTCGGTGCGAATGCTGCACGACTACTCGACGACTGGGGAGCGACTGTCGTCGCAGTCAGTGACGTGAACGGTGCGATGTACGACCCAGAGGGAATCGATACGGCTTCGGTTCCCTCTCACGACGAAGAGCCAGAGGCCGTCACCAAATACGCGGACGACGTCATTTCGAACGACGAGTTGCTCACCCTCGACGTCGACGTACTCATTCCAGCCGCGCTTGGAAACGTGATCACGAAGGAGAACGCGGAAGCGATCGCCGCGGATTTCGTCGTCGAGGGTGCGAACGGTCCGACGACGTCCACGGCCGATTCGATTCTCGCCGAGCGCGACGTCGCAGTTGTGCCCGATATTCTCGCCAATGCTGGCGGAGTCACGGTGAGCTACTTCGAGTGGCTTCAGGACATCAATCGCCGAGCATGGTCGCTTGAACGGGTGAACGACGAACTCGCAGCGGAAATGGAAGCTGCCTGGAATGCGGTTCGATCGGAGTTCGAACAGCGTGATGTCACGTGGCGCGATGCAGCCTATATTGTCGCCCTCTCACGAATCGCCGAAGCTCACGAAGCACGGGGGTTGTGGCCTTAGCAATTCGAGCCACTAGAAATGGGATTCGGCGTACAGAATCCGGTAAAAGAGACTAATCGATCAGTTATTCACCGATCGGTAACATCGAAGTCGACCGGTCATCGACCACGGTTTCGTCTACCGATAGGTTACCCGCCCCAATCGACATGAGAGCCAACGAAACCAAACATAGCACGATCGTGAGTTCTGAGTCGGAGAATCCTTCCGGAAGATGGACGAGGAACGTCGCAACGAACATATTGATCGCAACCGCGAGTGCGGCAAACCGCGTGAGAAAGCCCACCAGAATACAGAGACCGCCGACGAGTTCAACGAGTGCAACGACCCATGCGACGACAGATGGTGCAGGAATACCGAGATTGGCGAGAAATCCCGTAAACTGAGTCATCGGCATCGCGGCTGGACCGGCCGAGAACATTTTTCCAGCACCGTGGACGACCATAATACTGCCAACCGCCAAGCGAACCAGAAGCGCGCCAATCGAATGATTGAGGGACATAGTCGAGTTCTTTCGAGATGGGATAAATAAGTTTATAATACAGCAGAATATTCCGACTGCTCTTTTTTAGTATTAGTTGGATAGATACACTAGAAGAATCGTAGTGGATCGGTTTTTGGATGAGAGTTCTATACGGTGCGTCAACCCACGAGGTCCACGCCGTCAATCTCGCTTGAGCCATCGATTGATCGAGGGTAATCGATTAACGGGACTCTAACCAGATCTAATCTTCCGTGCTATGCCGATTGGCTGCCGTAGACAGCAAAAAGACCACATGAAGTGGCAAAAGTGATTTCGGTTAGCTGACCGCAGATGCCGTTCCGTCAGTGTGACACTCATGGTGATGTAAGATGATACGTGGTTGGCTGATGGTAGGTAGTCTTTATGTTGCCAGATCGCTTTCTAAACGGCGATTGAAGCGATGAAGACCCAATACTATACATCAACAAGCATCGACGGGTATCTCGCCGATGAGGATAACTCACTCGACTGGCTGTTCCAATTTGGAGAAATAGAGGAAATCGACGGCGTGGATGAGGACTTCTCACAGTTCGTAGAGCAGGTTGGTGCCTTGGCTATGGGCTCGACGACATACGAGTGGATCATCGAGCATGAAAACGTACGCGAGGACCCGGAAAAGTGGCCGTATGAGATTCCAGCGTGGGTATTCAGCAGTCGGAACTTACCGAAGGTCGATGGCGCAGACATTCACTTCGTGCAGGGAGATGTTGCACCCGTCCATGCGGATATGGTGAAAGCCGCAGACGGCAAGAATATTTGGCTTGTCGGTGGGGGTGAACTTGTCGGGCAATTCTATGATCACGATCTACTCGACGAGATCATTCTCAGTGTTGCTCCCGTCACGCTCGGTTCAGGTGCACCACTATTACCGCGTGAGATTACCACTCCGCCTCTGAAACTGGCTAGCATGCAGAAACTCGGCGATGTTTTCGCGGTTCTAACCTACGAGGTGCAATAGCTCCACGAGGGCAGAGTCAAGAGATTGTTTCGAGAGGCAGTCAATGTTCCCATCGCTGCTGACGGGAGTGACTTTACGCCACAAGATGCAATCCAAGTCGAAGTCCAGTATGACCCAGATATCACAAATATAAAAATAGGTAAGTCAGGATCGCTCACTGCTGCGGATATTATCGCTATTGCTCAAGGTGCAAATATAGACCTCATGATCGGTTGTCTGCTCGAAAGTGCTATGGGGATCCCTACGAGTGCACATGTCGCCGCTGGTACTGACGCGTTCTCCTATGTGGACCTCGATGGAAATCGCCTCCTTGCGATGGAATATCTCGAACGTAGCCTTGCTTAACATCCCTGTCTCACTGATCTCACACAGAACGCTAATAGTGCCGAATTATCCTGAAGTATCGATTCACATCCAATTTTTCCGATGTTCGTCCACCAAATGAACTTTAAACTGTGCATTGTAAGATAGTATGATGGCACCTGTAAAGCGACTGGTTATCGATGTACTGAAACCGCACGAACCGCCGACAATCGAATTCGCTCAACACATCGCTGGGACGAGCAACGTCGCTGCTGTCAACGCGACACTCATCGAACTTGACCAAGAAGTTAAAAATTTGAAACTTACGCTCGAAGGCGATGGAATCGTGTACGACGATGTCAGAACGTCTGTCAAAGATGCAGGAGGAACGATCCACTCGGTCGATCAGGTCGTTTGTGGAGAGCACCTCGTCGAAGATGCACCCACGCCTCAGGACTGATGGGGGCGGAAAACTCGACGTCCCTTTTGGAACGTATCGATGATAGGATTGGACCCATCGCGAGACGATACTTCGTCTCGAATGGATTTGACGGCGCTCTGACTGGCGTCGGTGTTACCGTCAGCGCGTATCTCTCCGGTGTCTCGGATGGGTTTCAGGTCATTGCGATCGGACTCGGTGGCGCTGTCGGACTGACGACCTCAGGTGTCTGGAGCGTTTGGGAGATCGAACGCGCCGAGATGCGCGCAGAACTACACGATTTGGAGGATGCAATGCTCACCGACCTGAGCGACACGCGGATTGAGCGCGATAAGACCAGCAACCAGGTCATCAATGCCCTCATGAGCGGTCTCGGCCCGTTATGTGGGCTCGTGGTGCCGCTCGTTCCGTTTCTGTTTCAGGGCGCAGCACTCTCATTGCTCCACGCAACCATTCTCTCGGTTGCAATCGCGTGCGGCGTTCTGTTCGCCTTTGGCGCGTACATGGCGTCGATATCGCGTCAGCGGTGGTATGTCGCCGGGATTCGGATGGGAATCGCCGGTATCGTCGTTGCACTCATCAACATTTTCCTCCCCGGATAGCTCTCATCTCTCGTCAGCAAAGGCGAGAGCGGGCACTTTTCTGGTGATTCGACCGAGATGAGACGAGAACGTAGCACCAGATATCGTAGCCTCATCGGCAATAGTAACGGCAATCCGTGGTATGTAGTAAGAGATATACTATCGTCCGTAAAACATCTTCTCACTGTATCGCTACTCTGTTTTTCTAACCGTGATAACGGGGACTGGTGCAGAGCGTACAGTCTTTTCGGCGACGCTGCCGAGCAAGATGCGGTCGGTTCCACGTCTTCCTTTCGTGCCCATCACGACGGCGTGGACGTCGTTCGTCTCGATACAGCCTAGGATTTTCGAAATGGGTGACCCGTATTCGACGTGTCGAACGGTGTTCGTAATGCCGTGTGACTCCGCCTCCGAAAGGAGGTCGTCCACAAATTTGGTCGTTGCCTGCTCAGTCTCCTGGTTCGAGATAGCCGATCGAATGTCCGGACCGAGCGACGTGTCGTCAACGACGGACAGGACATGTACAGTTGCATCGAGGGCTGCCGCGAGTGAAATCCCGTGCTGGGCGGCATAAGTAGCGCTTGTACTGCCGTCTGTTGGGATGAGGATGTTCTCATAAGGGAACGCGAACTGTTCGTCGGGTTGCATCCGAGCCGTGAGAACGGGCACCGAAGACAGGCGCACGACCTTCTCGGACACGCTCCCGATGAGATATCTGGAGACACCCTCTCTGCCGTGGGTCGGCATCACGATCAAATCGTGATTGTAGCGCTCAGCGTACTCGACGATCGTTGGCGCTGGATTTCCTTGGACGACGTCGGAGTCGTAGTCGACACCAAGTGTGCGAAGGGTTTCTTTAGCCTCTTCGACGATGGCTTGCCCTACTTGAACAAGTGCATCCACAGGATGGCCTTCGACGACAGTGATGCTGTCACGAGTGGTGTCAGCTACGTAGAGAACGTGTATTGTCGCATCGCTCCAGTGTGCAATTTCGCTGGCGTGATGGAGTACTTCCGCCGATCCCTCGGTTCCATCGAACGGAAGCAGAATATCTTCGTACATGGATGTTGTAGGGAATTACGGGGCGAATCCGCTTATTAGTTTACTCGCTTCAGAGCGTGACTCTGTCGAACAGAGAGCGGAGGAATCTATACTGACTCGACTCCTGCAATCGAGTGAACAGGATCGTTGAACGCGAATATTCTCCTACCTAATCGGATGCATCCCAGAAGACAACGTCGTAGCGGAAAGATTGACCCAACATGCACATACAATCCCTGAGGAATTATCCAGCACAGTCAAAATAGAGACCTATACGCTTGTTCCACACAGGGTTTCATACATGGCGAATTCCAGTCCCGCCGCATTCATACTGGGTATCATGCTCGGAATCGTACTCGTAGTCCATGGGTGTCGGAGTCTACATATTCTCTGACCTCGCGAGCATCACTGCACTCATTCCAGCCCTCTTCGGTGTTCTCATTACAAGTTTGGGTGGATGGGGCGCCGGACGAATCGACAACGGTTCGCCGCTTACGGAATCGGCCTACTGGCAGTGCTCGGAGTGTTGGGATCGACGCGTGGCAATTCATATTCAGGTGCAGCTACCAAACTCTAAACATGAACTGAGATTTGCGAGAGTCTATCGACCCAATAGTCGTTCCCAGAGTGACCGGGTATGGGGCCGCTCGGCAAGGAGTACGGTCGTGTCGAGGTTGTCAAGTACGGACAGCGTCAGCGATCCGCCGGCGATTCGCGAAAGCACCCCGCGCTCTGTCGCCCCGACGATGACCAATGTCCGGCCAGTCGCCGCATTCCCGATTGCCGTTTCTACGTCGCCTGTCTCCACCAGTAGTTCGGTCTCGCCTAGCCCATGATCAGCGATCCATTCCTCGATGAACTCCCGGCCAACCGTCGGATCGTCGGCTACGTGGAGGACAGAGACGTGTGCGTCGACCATCTCCTGTAGTGCCCGTGCGACCTCCGCAGACAAGTCCGAGGAGTGGCCACCCGCAATCGGCAGTAGAATCTCGCTCGGGTCGAACCCTCCCTCGTCGAGGACGAGTACGTCACACGGCAGGTCGTGGATCAGCTCATCAAGTGTTCCTTCGGCACGGCTCCCGGCGAGTTGCGTCCCTCTGTGACCCATGATGAGCCTGTCAACGTTGTGGGTTCGAGCCGCATCGAACACCTCATCGAGGGTCTCGTGTGAGAGGATCGTTCGCGTCTCGATAGGTACTCCGAGCCGTTCGGCGTCGACCTGAGCGTCGGCCAGAAGTTGTTCCGAGGTCTCGGATAATCGCTCGTGTTGATTGGCCGCAGCCACCAACGACGTCTGGTCTGGCACCTGAATGACATGGGTCGCGAGGAGCTGTCCGCTGTCGTGCTTCGCGAGGGCTGCCGCTAGTGCGACAAGTGAGTGTTCGGTCCGGGGGTTCGAGAGCGCCACCATCGTCGTTGGAGCATCTCTGCTAACGTCATCCGGAGCGACAGTTGCTGTTGCGTCGACGACGGGTGAAGGCAGGTCTGCCCCGCGATCCAGAATGCGCCGGCTAAGGAGTCCCTGTCCGTTGACCCGACTGCGTGCGTATGCGAAATACCACAGTACGGCCGCGATGACGAAAACTGCCGATAGGAGCAGTTCTTGCTGCCCAACGAATGCCAGCAATCCAATCGAGAGAACCATCCCAAGGAGAGGTGTGAGGGGATACAGCGGTACCCGAAACGCCGGATTGTAGTCGGGGTCTGTCTCTCGGAACACGATGAGTGCGGCGTTCATCAGCGCGTAGACGACGAGATGGAGAACGCTCGCCGCTTTAGCCAGCACCTCGATATCCTGCCCCAAGAGCACGATGAACACGACTATCATTCCACCCGTGAGGACGATCGACCGGAAAGGGGTTGCATAGGCGGGATGAATCTCGTTGAGCCAGTTAGTGACAATCCGGTCTCTGCCCATCGCGAAGTTGATTCGCGCCGACGCCAGAATCGATGCGTTTGCGCTCGATGCCGTCGCGAGCAATGCACCGAGGGTCACGATAGTGACGGCTACACCGACGAATCCACCGGGGAAAGCGATCTGTGTGACCTGGATTAGTGGCGCCGTCTGACTCAGCTCGGTCCAGGGAACCACGCCGAGCATGACGCTCACGAGGATTGCGTAGACCACCGTTACGATGGCAACGCTACCGATAATCGCAATAGGCAGGTTCCGGCCGGGATTTTTCAATTCCTCGGCGACGGTCGCAATCTTTGCGTAGCCTAAAAAGGAGACGAATATCAGTGCTGTCCCGGGGAGAATCGCACCGTAGCCTAGCGGCACAAGACCACCCTCACTTAGTAGCGTGCTAATGTCGAACGATAGCCAGCCCTGGATTGCGAAGAGAGCGAGAATCAACAACAGGATTATCACGATGACTGTCTGGACACCCCCAGTCTCCTTGGCACCGATGTAGTTTACTCCGACGAAGACGATGCCTGCTACAAGCGCTCCAATCTGTATATCAGTGAGAAAGAGGATGCTTGGAATCGGTAGCAACGTGGTGAGATATTGTCCGAAGCCGATACAGTAGAAGGCCGAGGCGAATGCGAGACCCATCCAGTCGCCAAGGCCAGCGATGGACCCGAATAGTGGGCCAAGAGCGCGGTTGACGTAGTAGTAACCGCCGCCTGCTTTGGGCATCGCCGTTCCCAGTTCAGAGACCGACAGCGCGTTCACCATCGCGATCAGTCCGCCAATCACGAATGACACGACGACGATAGGGCCAGCGGTACTAGCGGCAATACCTGGCAGGACGAAGATACCCGCCCCGATCATCGTGCCGATTCCGATGGTCAGTGCCGAGAGCAGCCCGAGATCCTTTGCGAGTTCCGTGTCGCTGGTGCTCATTTATTTCCTCGCTCCGATATCGAGATAACCGGTCGGTCTGCCTCGATGAGTAGCTGGAGTGAGCGATCACCAGCGAGCCACTTGATGGGGCGTGTGGCTCTACGTGGCCTGAAGACAACGGCACTCGCACCGATCTCGTCTGCGACCTCTTCTGATTGCTCGACGGGTATCTTGTCGGGAACTCCCTCTCCCTTCTCAACGACGTGGAGAACAGTAATCCACTCGAATTCGTAGGATTCGAGAATCTGTGCTGTTATCCGTGCATCCTTCTGATTGGCGACGGGGACGATGGCGTGTTGGGTCAAGTGACTGGTCATATATGTGTTACTCAAGATTGGGGTGGACGATGTCGTCGGATCCGCAACCCGAGCAGGTGTCTGGTTGCTCATCGAGCGTTCCTCCACAGTTTCGGCGTCCGTACAAACCGGCTCTTCGGCAAACCTGTGTCGGGTTCGCTGGACGAGTGAAACCATTTCGGTTCATCTCACGATGTTGTCTCCTCTGGGGGAGGGACCTGAAACGCCTCGAATGCACGAGCGTCGGTGCGATGGCGTGAGAGCAGTGTTACAATGTCATCGGACTGGATGACAGTGTCGCCGTGTGGCATAATCTCCTGGTTGTCCCGTTCGATGGCAATGACTAGGGTATCCTCGTCGAGAATTCCCGTCCGGTTGGCCTCTTCCAGTGACATACCCGTAATCGGAGCTTTGGCGGCGATGTTCACCGTGAGTATTTTCGCGTTCCCTGTGAGATCGATGAAGTCGTTCAATGCCGGCGTTCGCGGCCTGTCATCGGGGTTGAATGGCTCGTAGGGATCGAACAGTTCGTCTTCGAGCAAGTCTTCGTCTTCGATCTCGATACCAAGTTTGGAGAGACTTCGAGAAATTCGCTGCAGATCTTTCGTGCTCTCACCGATAGCCAGTACGTGGAGATTCCGACGTCCTGTCATCAACGATCGAACGTTAATTACACCAGGGATGGCCCGAGCCTCGTGAGCGAGTGCCTCACGCTCCGGGACGGAAACGTTACACAGGTAGAGATTTCTGAGTTTTCCCCCGGCCGTCTCGAAGTCGATGTGTGCCTGATAGCCCGTTATGATACCGAGATCTTCGAGTTTATCGATTCGATTACGCACCGTTGCTCCTGAAACGTTAGTGTTCTCGGCAATCGAGGTAGCTGTGGCCCGGCCTTCTCGCATGAGAGCGTAAATGATGCGCCGATCGAGGTCATCAAGCCGGTATCCCTTCTCATCCATCGTCATCGGTCTTGTTTCCTGATTGGTTTCGGAAATCGAAATATTTTCCGCTTACTTTGCCGTTCCCGGTTCATATACACCCTCTAGCTTTGGAAGGACAAATAGTATTGGAAAATCCAGGAGAGTAGTATCCCAGCGAGTATGCTCATCACTGGGAGATCGAAAGCGCCGATAGGGGTATCAAGCGACTCATTGTTGTTAGGACCTCGAAAAACTCTGTCCTGCGAGACTTCTACATCGTATTCGAATGATTTGTATTCGATCCGGCGTACAGTCGACTCGCTCGTCCACATCAAGATGACGAGCGGGTACGAGCAGTTACCCATTGTGACGGCGAACACGATCCTCACGCTTCCAGAGGAGACTAGTGTCGGTTAGGGACCGAGTTTTGACACATGAATATCGCTCGATGAACAACTGTGCTGCCTCGAGCAGCCGTTCTGTGGCGGACATGGAGAGAGGAAGTGATTCGTTAGTTGCTCCAACTGTAGGCGTCCAAGAATTTCGGGATCATATCGTCGAAAAAGGGCCAGTAGTGCACGTCCAGTTGCGTGAATAGCCGTGCGATTTTGGCCTACCAGTCGCGCTCACCGACTTCGTCGACGGTCGCTGCCCAGAGATGCAGCCCGGGGAGGACATCGTCGACCGCACCCTCGTCAAACTCTCGAAACAGCTCTTGAACGTCCGTTATTAGGTCGTCGTCGAACCCCCGAATTCTGAGCGAGTCGGGCTCGAGGCGTGGTGAGTAAGGGGTCGCATCCACGAACGTGTCGGTACACTCGTCGGCACGGTCACATACGGTCATGAACGTCTCGCTCTCCAACACTGGTCCCAAGTCTTCCCAAAGCGAATTGAACAGCTTAGGCCACTGTGCGATACACCGGTAAATACTCGGCAACCCGTCTTCGAAGCCGTGGAACTGCTGGAATGCGGCGGCTGTCTCGGCGATATCTGCGGCGAATTCGTCGAAGGGGACCATCGACGGGGTGTGGCCACGATCCGCATCGAGCCAATCCGGAAATGGGGCTGTCGTTTCGCGATTGGCTCCCGGTTCAGTGCCTACAGAGCCGTCGTGCAGAGCGCGATTCGTTACTCGAAAAAGAACCGCGAGTCGAGGTGCGACGATGTCGAATGTGGCGAGTTGTTCCCGCAGTTCGGTGTATTCGGCGGGTGCGACGTCGAGGTTCGTTCGACTATACGTAGGTATCGTGGCATTATCCTCGACGGTTGAAAGGACGACATCACGGTAGCGAACCGAGAACCGCGCAAACCCTCGCGTCTCAAAGAGTGGCTTGACCTGCGACCATAGGTACCGACAGAACTCGGGATAATTTGCCATCGTTGTTCGCCAGATCCAGTTGACGA
This sequence comes from Haladaptatus caseinilyticus, assembly GCF_026248685.1. Taxonomy (NCBI): domain Archaea; kingdom Methanobacteriati; phylum Methanobacteriota; class Halobacteria; order Halobacteriales; family Haladaptataceae; genus Haladaptatus; species Haladaptatus caseinilyticus. Next base: position 291,605 of record NZ_CP111041.1, read on the forward strand.
TGGGTGCACGGAATGTCGCTCGAATGTCATCGTAGATGCCCCGCTTCCACCCTGTTGCCTCCATCTCGTAGAGTTGTTCGCTCGTGTTCATGCGGGGTCATCACTCCCTGGAGTCTTAATTGGTCATCTCGACGTGGGACCTGTTATACGAATCTCTGCGTATCTACATTATAGAAAAATCGATCAAAATAGAATACGCAAACCGCAAAGTGGGGAATATCTCGGGCTCGAAGCACGTCACTCTTGCCGACCACCGCATCATGACACAGGCAGGGAATTCAGTGGAGAACTCAGTAGCGATATGCAACGAATCGGCCGTGTTATCGGTGGAACTGCTCCCAAGAGAACGAACCAGTCCTTACCCGGAACAGCACGCACCTCAAACGAATACCGGATCTCAACGTACAGACATGATAAAGAAGCACCAAGGGATTACTGTGATCGAAGCCGCACCGGCAATTCGTCTTCCGTCCACATCGTAATCTCTGACTCGAACGAAAGCGAAGCGCCCTCTTCTGCCAACGTCGATGTCCCCAGTAGCGTGGTCGGATCCGAATGAAGACTGGGAGGAAATCAATTACAGATCGATATCGGGAAATTCCCGAAATAGATGGGGTACGTTCCGCTCAAGGAGATCAGCAGCAGCATCGTAGGGAGACTGAAACGAATCCCCCTCATCGAGGTACGGCTTTCCTGCTGATTGGAACACTGCCTTCACGAACGCTGTTCGAACATTTTCGTTTTCAAAGAGACCGTGGAGGTACGTACCAAGGATGGAATTCACCGCGGCGCTCCCTTCACCAAGCGGTCTCTCGACTGACTGAATTGCGGTCGTTTGGCCCATGTGAATTTCGTACCCCCGAACCGTACCGCTCGTCCCAGCCAGTAATCCAACCGAGTTTATCGTCCGAGTGACTCGCTCAACGTGTTTCTCGGTGGTAAAGCGCGTTTCGACGGGAAGTAAACCGAAACCACGCACGACGTTGTGGTCGTCAGTACTTTCGAGTGCGGCGTTCGTGATTCGTTCACCAAGCATCTGATAGCCACCACAAAGCCCGACAATAGGTCCAGAGAAGTTCGCTAACTGCTCGCCGAATCCCGTGTTCCGCAGAGCGAGCAGATCGTCGACGGTGTTTTTCGATCCGGGGAGCACAACAGCATCGACGTGGGCAAGGGACGACTGGAGAGGAAGGTACGCGACACGGACACCCGGCTCGTTCGTTAGCGGTTCGAGATCGGTGAAATTCGAGATGCGTGGTACCCGTGGAACACCGATCGTGACGGCACGAGAGTCCGGAATACCGTCATCGTCACCGATAATCTCCAGCTTCTCTTGTTGTGGCAGTGAAACACTGTCCTCCTCCGGGAGACCGGGATCGTCATACGGTAATATGCCGAGAATCGGGACGCCCGTTCGATCTTCGATCAATTTGATACCGGGGGTCAACAACGTCTCGTCCCCACGGAATTTCGTGATGACTGCCCCCTGAACACGGTCACGGACATCATCGGGCATGAGTTCCAGCGCTCCGTACAAACTGGCGAACGCACCGCCCCGTTCGATATCGACGAGTAAGAGGATCGATGCGTCCGCAAACCGTGCGGTCTCCACATTCGAGAGGTCCCGGTGGTGAAGATTGATTTCAGCGATGCTACCGGCTCCTTCAGCGACGATGACATCGTGGTTCGTTGCCAGTCGTTCGTAGGATTCGAATGCAGCGCGTTTGGCCCGCTCCCACTGTGACTCGTAATACGCTCCAGCGGCAACGTTTTCGACGGCCGTCCCTTGGATTATAAGTTGGCTTTCACCATCTCCACGTGGTTTGAGCAGAACGGGGTTCATATCCGTCGTCGCCGGGATTCGAGCTGCTCGTGCCTGTGTGTGCTGTGAAACGCCGATTTCGCCCCATTCTCCGTCTGGAGCAACGGCTACCCGAGCGTTGTTGCTCATGTTTTGTGCTTTGAACGGTGCGACCGACACGCCACGTCGGGCAAGAAGTCGGCACAGTCCCGCAGCAACGGTGCTCTTTCCGACGTGACTTTCGGTCCCCGCGATGAGCACCGTCTCCGTCATCAGTACTCGGTTCCTTTGCGGGCACGCTGCCCATCGTCGATGGGGTGTTCTTCCTTTCGGACGTTGGTGACGAGGTTCGCATGGTCGTAGAGGTACTCCGGTTTCCGATGGCCGCCCGTCAGGACCAACTCCAGATTATCCGGCTTGGATTCGATGAGAGTAATGAGCGATTCCGGATCGACCAACTCTCGATTCACCGCATAGATGATTTCGTCTAGAATCAGCATGTGGACTCCGTCCTCGGGAGGTCCGTCGAACGGAAGCGGTTCATCGAGCGATGCCTCGTCCGCTGCGTGGACGAGTTCTTTGGCCCGAGAAAACCCGGCCTTCGCCTTGGCAACGTGTTCGTCGTCGTCCGACCCGTCGAGGAATCCATGCCAACCGTAGTTCCCAGTGTTTTCGTACGTAAATCCGGGAACGTGCTCGATGGCGTTGTACTCCCCACGGACGTCTTCGACGCTCGACGCGCCCCCCTTCATGAACTGAAGCATGTGAACGCGATACCCATGTCCTGCGGCGCGAAATCCCATCCCTAACGAAGCGGTGGTCTTTCCTTTCCCATCGCCCCACCAAACTTGAACGAGGCCAAATTCGTCGGGAGCATCGGGTTCGATGGGTCGGGCCGTCGGTGTCCGTCCCTTGCCGGGGGTTTGCTTCAGCTGTTCGGTACGGTTCGTCTCGGTGGGATTGGAGTCGTTTTCTGACATTGTCACAATGAATCGATAAAGGCGTCGAACGCGCCACTCGCGGCGTGCACGTGACAGTACGTGCCGATCGTCTCGAACTCCGTCAATCCGTCATGCTCCCCGTCGATGCCGGTTCCTCGCCTCACATCGAAGGCGAAAGTGGCATCGCGTGCGACATCCGCGCTCGAATAATGAAATTCGTGTCCCCGAATCGTCGTTCCACTATCGAAATCGAACGGCTTCGAGCGGGCACGGAGTTCGACGTGGTCGAGTGCTTGGTATCGTTCGTGCATTCGGACGTCAGCAGGTAGTACTCCTGCCATCGAATACGTTTGCTCGTCCGTCGTGGTAAGTGATTCAGCTAATACCATTAGACCACCACATTCACCGAAAACCGGTAGTCCATCGCTCGCTCGCTTCGAAAGCGTCGAAAGCGATGGACTGTCGGCGAGTCGTTCTGTATGCAGTTCCGGATAGCCGCCAGGGAGATAGACGCCGTCGCAGTCTGGAAGGTCGTCACCTGCCGTTGGCGCGAACGTCACCACTTCTGCGCGGGCTCGAAGTCGTTCCATGACTGCGGGATAGACGAAGCGGAAGGCTGCGTCCTGAGCGACTGCGATACGACGATTCCGAGCGGAATTTGGTTCCCGCGTCGGTAGGCGAGGAGGCTCACGTGCGATATCCAGCAGTTGGTTTTCACGGAGATGTGTCGCAGCCTCATCGAGTGCATCCGTTTCTACTGGGTGTTCGTCACCCATCTGTAGTCCGAGGTGACGGTCCGGGATTTCGAGACCGGATATCGGTGGAATTCGACCGAAGTATGCCAACTCATCCGGGAGCGCTTCGCGGATACCTCGCTCATGACGCCCGCCGTGGGCGCGTTGGGCGATGATCCCGGCGACATCGATATCTCGACCCGTCCGTTCGGCGTACTCTCGGAACCCGAGTGCGGTCGCCGCGACGCTCTCCATTCCGGCGCTGGCATCAACGACGAGCACGACCGGAAGGTCAAGGACATCGGCGACCCGTGCAGTGCTCGACTGGTCTCCATCGTAGAGTCCCATCACGCCTTCGACGACGCAAACGTCACCGTTTCCACGGTCGTAATTTCGTCGCACTCCTTCTTCCCCCTCAAGCCACGTATCGAGTGTGCGAGAGGGTCGCCCCGCAATAGCGGCGTGATGACTCGGGTCGATGAAATCCGGGCCTGCTTTTGCGGGTTGGACTGTTTGACCCATCGCTTCGAGAGCGCGAATAACCGCGAGTGTTACGACGGTTTTGCCGACACCCGATGCCGTTCCAGCGATGACGAATCCGTTCATTTTTCGAGGGGATGGTGTGGGGGGACTGCCGTTGTGAATCGAACGATGAGTGAAACCTCGTCATTCGAGTCGGTTGTGCATCTCAAATGGACTAGCGATATACTCGACATATGAAAGTAAGGTTGTGTTAGGTAAATATTTATTGTATACGTCCAAAGGCAGTTACATGCGACAGAGGATACTCCTCATCAGTCTACTCCTGGTAGCAACGTTTGCGGTTCCACCGACAGCGACCGCAACAGCAACCCAACAGTCGAGCTGTTCGTTTCCAGTTTCAAAAGTGGATGCGACCGGGACGAGCGTAACGCTCGATGAAGAACCACAACGGGTCGTCACGCTCTCGCCGAGTGCTGCACAGATCATGTGGGAGATCGGTGCGAAGGACAAGGTTGTCGGTGTGACCCAGTACGCAAGTTACCTCAAAGATGCGGATAAAAAGGCGAACGTCTCCAGTACAGGGGAGTCGTTCGCAAACATCGAAACGGTAGTTTCGCTCGAACCGGATCTCGTTCTCGCTCCGAACTCCGTCTCGAAAAAGACGGTCAGAAAGCTCCGCGATACTGGTTTGACTGTGTACTACTATCGACAGGCGACTTCGGTTGAGGACGTATACCGTGACACGAGCGTCACCGGGACCCTCGTCGGTGAATGTGGTGGTGCAAAGAAAACCGTCTCGTGGATGAAAGACCGTATCGGAACCGTCCGAGAAGCAATAAAAGGAGAGCAACGCCCGGACGCACTCTACCTTTTCTATGGATATACGTCCGGAAAAGGGACGTTCGTTGACAGTATTATTCAAACCGCAGGTGGAAACAACGTCGCGACCAAAGTAGGGATCACCGACTATAAGCAGATCAACAAGGAAGTCGTTGTAAAGCAGAACCCCGATTGGATCATCCTCAACGACCAAGACCCAACCGTCCCGGACGAAACTGGATATCAGAATCTTACCGCTGTGCGGAACGACCGGACCATCGTAGTCCCAATCGAATACATGAACCAACCCGCACCGCGAGTTGTCTATGCCATCACGAATTTCACGAAACATTTCCATCCGGATGCATATGCGGCGGCGAACGCGACCATCACAGACGCTACGGCTGAAACCACTACCGATAGCGAAGAAACAACGACAACGGAATCGAACGGACAGCCGGGATTCGGTGTGACCAGTGTCGTCATCGGGATGCTCGGCGCACTACTCATCGTCCGTCGGTGGCAGTAAGGGAAAACCAATACCGGTGGTCGGTTTTTAAAGGCGAAACGTTTCCGGTTGCACCGTCGTTGTGACGCCATACTCCGCTTCATCGACTGACGACGGAATCGTTCGTGTCGCATAGCGCGAGCGCAGGCTTGCTTGGACAGCGTCACGGACGCACGCCCTCGCTGCTGCCCCAATCGGCGTTCCGCTTCCAGCGAAGGTCGTCTCATCTCCGGTCGGGTCGCACGCAGCGATAACCGCGTCCGTCGTCGTGCCCGGAAACCCCGTTTCGGCGAGCAGAGTCGCAGTTTTCGCTTCGACGGCAACAGCTAGCAGGGTGGCGAGGCTTCCGTCGTCGAGGGACTGGGTCGTTCCCAAAATGATGTTCACGGTCCCGAAGTCGGACAGCTCATTCGATGCATCAGTGAGCAACTCCGTTCCGTCGTTTGGGTCGATAGGAAGCGCCGCAGGATTCGAGATACCGGCAGTAACGACAGCTTCGACCGACTCACATCGTGCCCCGTAAGCGTGGCAAAGGTCGACGCCGGTCAGAAGTGTCGGACCGGAATGGTCGAATCCCGCCACTGCCCGGCGTTCGTCGATGTAGGTATCCAAATCCGTTCGCTCGAACCCCTCCGGAACCGAGATATTGTAAGCGGCGTTCGCATCGGTGAATCCGCCGTTCCATCCGCTACTGAGCCATCTGGTATCGGGGCGAGCGAGTCGAAGTACGTCATTCCGGACAGTCGGCTCAAACATCGTCAAGCACGTCCAAGAGTCGGTCATTTTCGTCCGGCAAGCGCACTGCCACTCGTATATGTGAATCGAGGCTTCGGAACGTCGTTGCATCGCGGACGGCGACGCTTTGCTTGTGAGCGGTCTGAACGATCTTATCGGGTTCCCGCTCACCGACGTTCAACAACAGGAACGGAGCCTCCGAGGGATAGACATCGAACGAATCCGCGAGTGCTTCGATCATCCTGCTGCGCTCCTGCCGGACCCGTTCACGGGACTCGGCGATAAACTCGGTACAGCCCATACTGTACGTCCCAACGGCAGTAGCGGGAGTGCCAACCGTCCACGGACGACGGACAGTTTCGAGTCGGTCCCTGAATGAGTCTGTCGCGACCGCGAATCCAGCACGCAACCCCGGCAAGCCGAATAGCTTCGTCAACGAGCGAGCGACGACCACACCCGACCGACCTGCCATCGACTCCAGTTCGGTGAAGCCGAGAAACGCTTCATCGACGAGCAGTGGTGTACCGACATCCCGACACCGCTCCGCAAAGTGACGGATTTCATCGGCATCGTATGTGTCGCCAGTCGGGTTGTTCGGATTGCAGATAATGACGAGAGCGTGGTCGGTTGGATCCGTTTCGAGGATGCGGTCGTGAGGAACGAGTTTCGGGGTCGCACCTTGGAGGCGTACTTCACGATGATACTCGCCAAAACTGGGGAACGGAACGAGTACCGAATCACCCGTCGAAACTGTCGTTTCGATGGTCAGGCGAATTGCGGCGAGACCACCCGGCGTCGGAACTACTTCCTCAGGTGTACAGCCGACATAATCCGCCGCTGCCTCACGATACTCGGGATAATCGTCCGCTGGATACGTTCCGGATCGTCCCAGTGCATCACGATACACGGCTTCTACGCCGTTGGGTGTTCGCGGGTTGATGTTGGCACTAAAATCAAGCATTTCTGGATCGTCGGAACTTCCGTGGGGAACGCGCTCGACCGTGTCTATGGCGTCACGGTCCATTTACGTCACCGTTGAGTCGGTTATACACTTCGATGACGCTGTCTCGGATCGAATCCATATCGACAGCTGCTCGATCAGCGAGCGCGAGCGCACCACCCATTCCAACCCCCTCTTTGCCTTCCCCTTCGATGTATCGCTGCATCGAGACGTGGTCGCCCTCGTCGAATCCCGGGTCGGTGACTTCGAGGTCGAGATCGTGCCTATCGCATGCTCGGTCGAGCGCGACCGTCTCGTCGTCGGCGACGAACGATGTCGTCGCCAATCCAAGCGGACCGTCGATTCCGGCATGGCGAACGAGCGCCGCTGCTGCAAGCATTTGAGTCCCACCGGCGAGGGTTACGTCGATTCCGGATTCGAGAGCACCGACTGTGAATCCCGCCACTGTCGCGAGAACGGGATCACCCATGCTGTTCACCGCGAAGACAGGGTCACCGGCTGCGTCTCCCCGGTCGATATCGCTTGCGGATAGTGCCTCCGAGACGACGGTTCGTTTGAGGCGAAGTGGGTTGTCCGGGAGTGATGACGAAACGGTGATATCTTCATCTAATGCCGTGAGAACCCCCAAAGCAGTTGTTGTCCCGCCGGGTATCGTCTCGCCGATCATGACTGAGTCGTCGGGGAGTGCCGCGCCAAATCGTCGAGTTTCTTCATAGACCTCCTGTGCACATGGAACCGGCTCCGTCTCTCGAACGTCTTCACCTCGCTGTGCACCGACCGAAACCGTCGGGGTCCTCGTCGGGCGTATCAACCCGGCATCGATAACGGTTAGATCGAAATCGATCCGTTCCCGGACGGCACGCGTGATGACTGCGGGTGTCGGACAACCGCTTGGACTGACTGGCACGATCGGTGCCCGAACCGGTCGTCCGTATTCGACGATTTCGACGTCCGCACTGGGCGTGTGTGCCATCAGATCCGGAGCTGCACCGGCAGCACTAATCCCGTCGATTTCGGCAGTACGTGTCGCCCCCGCAGCGAGGACGAACCTCATATGAATGCCTCCGCCACGGCCGCGTCGGTCTGTCGGTTCACGTTGACAGCGAGACGTGCATCGTAAGTAATATACGTGGTTTCGGCATCGCCGTTGCCCACGACGTTGAGGCCTGTCGGAGCAAGTTCCCGTCCTTCGTGCTCGAACGTCGTGTCGGTTCCCACTCCCAACTGCTGCTTGAGGGCGACGGGTGCACAGACCGTGAGCGAACCACGGTCGTGTTCGGAAAGGATGCGATCGATACATACCCCATCAAGGAGCGGGAGGTCCGACACAACGGTGAGAACCGGTAATTCGACTCGTTCGAGTGCGTACGAGAGGTCTTCGACGTATCCGTCACCGGGTGCGTCGATAATGGAG